>JBKDZY010000524.1:0-7127 GCA_047971765.1 Hyphomicrobiaceae bacterium
TGTCGCGTTGCCCTTAAATCTGAGACACGACGCGTTTGGCAATAATTTTTGCCCTTAATTGCGAGATATGGCTGTCATGGGGCCTGCGCTTCTCGCGCGCCTTTGCGCGATGTGATCAACCGCGGCAAGCAATCGAGGCTCCTTTTCGAAGGCGCGCAAGAGAGCAACCCTTGCATAGTCGTCGACGCTATGGCTGACGATGGCTGCCTTAGCCAAGGGATGAGATCGAGCGGCGGCGATTGCGGCGAGGCAGAACAGCCTCACTTCCGATCTGGGGTTCTGTAGAGCGAACGACGGATCCCCGCGGAAGGTCTTGAGCGACATGGCAAAGGTGACCGCACGCATTGCGCGCCGAAGTTGCTTGGTGCCGCGCGATCGCGCGGCGCACTCAAGCATCCCTGCCCCGCGACGCGCTCGGTATATCAGTTTCTCGGATATTTGTTCGTCCCCGGTTTTGCCAAGGGTCTGCACGAGTCTCGTACCGCAAACCTGGCAGTCGAATGCCCAGGCCCGCCTCCAATGCCTGAGCGAAAGACCCTCTCGGGAACATTGCAGGCAATGCTGGAATGGCATCTGGCCGGTCAGCGAGGCTTCTTGTCGCGTCATTTCTGGAAAGGTCAAAGACCGCACAACATCTGGGTCGACACGTGCGGCGTTGGCAATCTTCTCCGCCGCAGCCGCGTCGACGTTGAAGTCCAAGGCGGTGCCATGCGCGGCATCAATTTTGATATGAGCCAGCAGTTCGGCTTCATCACAGTAGTTGGCCGCGGCCAGCCGAGACAACCAACCTGACAACAACTCGTCTGGCAGCGGCGCGACGGTCTTGGGCAGCGGGTGCGGCTTCACACGACGGACTTCTCGAGCCGCCGATGGACGTTCGCATGGCGCGACCAAATCGGCGTCCAATTTGCGATTGCGTCATCGGTGATGCATTCATCACCAGTGACAATGGCGTCGATGGAAAGATCCTTGATTAGGGCGAAGATGCGTGAGGTCACCCCGCCGGTCAGTCCAAGTATCTGCTTGAGCGACTTGACCCTCAGATTGGATTTCTTCTCGAGGGGCATTGCCGCGATGAGTGTCTGGATCATGTCCGAGAACTCGGCATCGTCGCGCCAGTTTGGCAGGTGATGTTCGTCCAGCCGCCTGGCAAGCTGGATATCACAACGGATGGCATCGACGGCCTCGCTGACCCCGAGGCAGACCAGCGACACTTCGAGTTCATTGCTGAGATACCGCAGAACATTCAGAAAGCGGCGCTGTTCGCGGTGGGTCCCGGCCAAGAGGTTGTGAACCTCGTCGATCATGATCATACGCAGGCCAAGGTCGCGCAGGAGCGCGATGACACGGACTTCGAGGGCAGCCACATTTTGCGCGCGGGCGCTCAGTGCCGTCGCCGGGGCGCCGACAGCGGCCAGGATGTGCAGGTAGAACCGCCGTTCGTCAGGTGCAGGCGGCGCTTGCAACAGCAGCAGCGGTGTGCGGGTGATGCCTGACGCCGGATCGTATTCTGGTGCGTACTTGCGCGACAGGTTTCGGGCGATCATCGTCTTTCCGATCCCGGAGGCGCCATGCACAAGAAGCCCAGGCATACGGGTTTGCCTTGGCGCTTCGATCATGCCCTGCAAACGGTCCAACACCTGTTCGGCCCGTGGAAAGCCGATCCAGATATCCGATTGAATGAGGGCGATCCGACCGTCTTCTTCAGTTGTCCCTGCCCTCAATTCACCATCTCTCCACCTTGAACAATGGGCGCGATGTATCACCCGTATCGATCGCGCGCAGCCCTTTAGTTGTCGCGACAGCTGGGTTGGCGCCCTCCAATGTCCCTTTTCTTTCACGGGATCGGCGTTCCGCCTTCGTCAGGCCCCGGCTTTCAGCCTCGATCTGGCGTTGCTGTCGGATCAACTCAGCCAGGGCCAGTTCGTTGGAGCCCGACTTGCCAAGGGCACGGGCCTTCCTCATGGCTTCGCGATATTCCCGGAGCGAGACGGGCGGAATTTCCAGATTCCTGTACCGCGCCTGAACATATCGGCCATCGTCCAGTTCGACCCAGATCATTGAGATATCGCGAGGATCGTAGCGAACGACCACCTTTCCATCCCCGCGCCCAATGTGGCCTGCCAGGGCATCGGACCAGTATCGTATCTGGAACAGATGGATGCCGTCACGCCTGACCTTGCGCAGTTCGCTCGGCAGGAAGCTCACATGAAAGGCTTCGATCTCAAAGGGAATGTCGCCCGTCATTTGCTCTGAGAGCGCCTCCCATTTGGCAACGGGCGTGCAGCCAAGACTTGAATGAATGCTGCTGTTGTATCGGCAGATTTCCAGAGCAAACCAGCGATCGAATTCGCTCAAGGTCATCGTGGCCATGCCTTCGGCGTCATAGTCGCCCTTGACCGCGATCGAGGATTGCGTTGTTCCCGGCAAAAGGTGAACGGCCCCCATCATCGTCCCAATCAACCGCTCGATGTGACCCCCGAAGTGAGGACTTCCCGGCGGCCGGTAGATCAGATCAATCCCCCATTCCGCACATGCCGACCGAAAGGCCCGCGACCGGAAATCGCGGCCATTGTCGACATGGATGCTCTGCGGTTTGCCTTGTGCGGGCCAAGGAATATTGCACGCCAATTCCGTCAGAAGTTCCGCCTTCGGGGCAACCGCCTGTGTCAGGCAAAGCGCCACTGACAGTCGCGAAGGGGCCTCGAGAGAAGTGTAGTATCCAGTTACCAACCGCGTTGCGATATCGATCGCCAGCGTGACCCAAGGCCGCCCAATTGGTTGGCGTTCAAAGCTGTCGACAAGAATGATGTCCGCCGGCGTATGATCAATTTGGACGATCTCCAGTGGCACACTGGCCTTGTTCTCACCTGTGACCGGCGCAAATTTCTGGCGGGCCGCCTTTGCGCCCTCCCGTGCCTTCGCAACTTCGCGGGCATCCATCGCATCCAGACGACGCTGAACCGTCCGCCGTGTCGGCGGCTGCAAGCCTCGTTGCCAGCAGGCGCCGCGGATCTCTGTCACAACACGCGACAGGCTGGATCGCTCCCGGCGCAAGAAATAACGGCGAAGATGCTCTTCGATCACCGCTTCGACCTTGCTGGATATCAAAACTGTACCTGTCGGGCGGCCCCGTTTCCGCGGTGCCAGAGCGCTGGTGCGCCCACCCTCCTCAGCTAGCCGCTTTATCCAACGCCAGACCGTCGCCCTGCTGACGCCGAGCTCCCAAACGGCATCATTGATGCCACTTTCCAGACTGCCAGTACCTTTCAGATACGCCTGAACAAGCGGCCGCAGAACGGCCGCCCTTCGCGACTCTTCAGCACCGACTGCAACGGAGCCCTCGCCATCATCATCCATCGATATTTGCCGCACATGTCTGTGAACCCTGTCTCAGGTTTAAGGGCAAGAATATCGGAATTAAAGGCAAAATCTCATATTTAAGGGCAAAGGACAGCCATTGATTTCTTTGGATTCTTTATCTCACAATTAAGGGCTACGCGACAACCGGCTAACCGCTCTCGCCCCCGCTGCCGCCCCGCCAGCGCCGCGTCCGGTGCCACAGCTGCCCGGCAGTGGCATTGACCAGCACGCCGCGCAACGCCTGAAACGCGGCGACGAGCGCTACATCCTGATGCAGTGCCTTGGCTGTCAGCACCATCTCGGCCATTCCCCCGATGGAGAACGCCAGCACGAGCGAGGCGATATCCCGATGCAGAAGCACGGCGAACCCGGTGGCGGCCAGAGCCATGACCGCCATGATACCCAGCAGCGTCGGCAATCCCGCCGCGATGGCGCGCGGGATGCGCGCCAGCCGGTCGCGTTGAAACCTCTCGCCAAGCGCCATGCCCACGACCACCTGAGCGGCCGCAAGAAATGCGCCCGGCACCCGGCCCGCCACCACGCCACTAGCCGCGATGACACCCACCGACAGAACCGCGCCCAGAAGCCAGGCGGCCGGCAGGTTCACCCGGGCTCCGATCCATCCGCCAAGCGCGCCCACGGCCAGCGCCAGCACAAGCTGTGGCAGCGACGCTTCAATCCCGGCGGATTTCGCCGCCAGATCGGCAGGCAGCAACGTCAACAGGATCAGCGGCAGCAGACCCACGACCAGAGCCACGCGGATCGCGTGAAGGGCAGCAATGGTGGTTCGGTCCGCGCCGTAGCTCTCTCCGACCTTGGCCATTTCGATGACCCCGCCGGGGAGCAGTGAGAAATAGGCCGTTGCCCTGCTCATCCCGCCCCAGCGCGCCAGAAGCGGCGCGGCGATCAGCGCCAGAACGATGCCCAGAAGGGCGGAAAAAACCATCAGCGGCAGCCACCCGACCATGCGCACCGCCACGTCCGGGGTCAGCGTCAGGCCGACACTGGTCCCGATCACAATCAACCCGGCCCGATGTGGCAGCTTGAAGACCCGTATATCGACCCCAGACATCGCGGTGGCCCCAGTCACGATTGCCGCCCCCATCAACCAGCCGAGAGGCAGGTTGAGCCAAGACCAGCCCCAACCGCCAAGAATGGCAGGGCCGAGAACAGCGAGGAAAGTCAAAAGTCGGCGGGTATCGGGGAACATGAGGCCTCGCGTCGATAATGTTTACAATATCTATATTTGATGTTTTAATTGCAGACAATAAAATGCACCCACCCGGGCGCGCCTACATCCAGTTTCAACGGCGTTGTTTCGCAAAATCACCGCATCAGTCGGGGCATGAATTGGCCGTGCTCCTGTCGTTGTTGCGAAACAGCACGGCGTCCACGGGCCAGATATAATCCGCATAAGCGCAGTTATGTAAATCCAGCGCGCCCCATAAACCCGAGACCCCCAATCATGACCCAAGCCACATTGCTGATCTGCGGTCCCTTCAGCCCCGAGGAACGCGCGCGCCTTGAGGCCGCGCATCCTTCGATCTATGCTGCAAGCCCTGCCGAGATCTCGGCCCTGCCCGACACGCAGCGCGCGGCGATCCGGGCGCTGGCCTATAAGGGCGCGCAGCCTTTTGGCGATGCGGCCATGGCGGCGCTGCCGGGTCTGGGCGTGCTGGCCAATTTCGGTGTTGGCTATGACGCGATCGACATTGCTGCCGCCACCGCGCGCGGGATCCGGGTGACCAATACGCCGGATGTGCTGAATGACGATGTGGCCGATCTGGCCGTCGGCATGATGCTGGCCTTCGCGCGCAAGCTGGACGATGGCGACCGGCTGGTGCGCTCGGGTGATTGGGCGCAGACCCGCCTGCCCCTGAATCGCAAGATGTCGGGTGCAACGGTCGGGAGTGTCGGGCTGGGCCGGATCGGTCGCGAAATCGCGGATCGTCTGGCGGCCTTCAAGATGCAGATCCATTACCATTCGCGTTCTGAAAAAGACACGCCGGGCTGGACATTCCATGCCGACCCGGTGTCGTTGGCGACGGCGGTAGATTGGCTGGTAATCGCGCTGGTTGGTGGGGGCGAGACAGAAAACTACATTGACGCCAATGTGTTAAAGGCCCTTGGGCCCAATGGCGTTCTGGTGAATATCGCGCGTGGCAGCACCGTGGACGAAGCCGCCCTTCTAGAGGCGCTGGAAACCGGCGCGATCAGCGGCGCCGCGCTGGATGTGTTCCGCAATGAGCCGACCATCGACCTGCGTTTCCGCCCCCTGCGCAATGTGGTGCTGCAGCCGCATCAGGGCTCGGGCACGGTGGAAACCCGGCGCGCCATGCTGGATTTGCAGTCGCGTAACATCACCGCTTTCCTGCAGGGCACGGACCTGCCGACCCCGGTGAACTGACCTCGGGTCGCGCGCAGGCTGCGCCCGTTGCGCCCCACCGGTGAAGGCGATTAGAAGAAAGGCACCGTCCGGCGGTATCCCCTGCCGACATGCATTTCAGGAGAAAGCCGTGCCGCGCGCGTCCGACACTGCTTACACGCATATCAAAAGCTGGATTCAATCGGGTGAGATCGCGCCGGGCGACCAGATCGACGATGTGCGCATTGCCGCGCAACTGGGCACCTCGCGCACCCCGATCCGCGAGGCCCTGCTTCGCCTGCAGAACGAAGGTTTCGTGCTGATCGAGCGCGGCAAGGGTGTGCGCGTGCGGCGCGTTGTCCAGCGGCGAGATGCGCGAGATTTACCAAGTCATCTCGGGACTTGAGGTCATCGCCGTGTTGCGGCTGGGCAACGCGCCGCCCGATCGCAAAACGCTGGAGCCCCTGTTCACCAGCGCGGCAGATATGCGCGCGGCAATTACCCAGAACGACGTGTCCCGCTGGAGCCAGGCCGACGAACAGTTCCACCGCGATCTGCTGCGCCTGTCCGGCAACCAGACGCTGTGCGCGCAGGGTTTCCAGATGCGTGACTACGTGCTGCGCGCACATATGGTGGCGCTGCGCCTGCAAACCGATGCATATCGGCATGAATCCACCGACAACCACCACAAGCTGCTTGAGGCGATCCAGAACGATGGCGGCCAAATCGCGGCCACCAGCCATTTCGCACAGCGCCAGCGCGGCGAAGACGCCCTGATCGACGCGGTCGAGGCCTCTAACATCACCAGGCTGTAGGGCATCGTCGGGGGCTGGTTTCATCTGCGACGAATTTCACTATCCACCTACTGGATCGAAGCCATCTGTGAACCGGCAGGCAAGATTGCCCCCTGTATTGGGGTAATCGGCGTCCAAAAGTGACGCCCCTGATATTTCTGTTCAGAAGCTTCCTCGACGGATTTGAGGGAGCGAGTTGGGGATGTTGGTTGTGGAGACGATTGCGAATAGGCTCTGTCGCAAACATTCCCGCGGGCTGCACGCAAGCCGTGAGATATCGCCGAAAGTTGGTGATGCCTGATCAGGCGGCGGTTTGAAGTTGGCGCAGGCCATCACGGAATTCAATCCCCTGGATGATCTCGGGCAGGCGGCTCTGGCCGTCGAGCCTGCGCCATTTCTTCTGCGCGGAGATCATCAGCCTGAAGGCCATGGCGAGCCCGGTCTTGCGGCTGAGACATCCTTTGGTGTGCTTCGTGCGGTGTCTGACGGTGGCGAAGGTGCTTTCGATCGGGTTCGACGTCCGGATGTGTTTCCAGTGCTCGGCCGGGAAATCGTAGAAGGTCAGCAGCGCATCGTGATCCTTGACCAGTTTCCCGACTGCCTTG
>JBKDZY010000525.1:0-5279 GCA_047971765.1 Hyphomicrobiaceae bacterium
AGAACTGTCCAGCGGCTGGCGGTCGCCTCGCCAGCCAGCCGCGAGATGTCCGTATCGCTGATGGCATCCGGCAGATGCGCGCGCGGCTGGAGCACCTCTGGCCGCCCAGCGGCCACATCCGGAGGGACCGCCGAGGCCGAAGACGGAACCGTTGCCGCGACCGGAGCCGGACTGTTCGATGCCACCGCCCCGGCAACCTCGGTCCCGACACCGCCCCCTGACGCCCGCCCGCCCCGCGTCAGCACTTTCGTTGGAACTGGCAACACGCTCTGGCGATGATTGGCCTGGGTCATTCTTCGGCGCGGACGCTTCGGCTTTCACGGGGCGCGATGAAGCTGCGGTTTCCGGCTGCCCCGCCTTGTCGCGTGCGGGCATCACGAAATAGATCCGGTAGCCCACCCCGGCCATCGCCAGCGCACCGGCAGCGAGAGCGGCGATGAGTGGTCCCGCTCGCCGCCGTCCGCCTGTCGTTTCATCCACTGGCACTGGAATTTCATCGAACGTGACCCGGCGGACGTTCTTCGGATCGGCCTCGTCCGGCCGTGGCGGTGCCTGTCCCTGAGCCGCGCCTGTGGCGCTGTTCCAGACACGAGGCGCCGCCAGGATGGTCTCATCATCCCCCAGGCTCCGCCCCCGCACTGCCGACGGCGTGTCTCCCGAGAACAGCGCCGACCGCCATTCCGTGACGCTTTGCGGCCGCCGCTCGGCATCGACCTGCATGGCGTCATCAATGGCTTCGAGAAAGCCGCCCCGCCAGCGCCCATACTCGCCGGACGACACCGGCATCGCCTCGGCCAGATCCCGCGACAAGGCATCGGGAGGCGCGGTGCCGGTGACCAGGAAATAGAGCGTGGCGCCGAGCGCATAGATGTCGCTCCACGAGCCTTGCCGGTCGAGATCGACGGCATACTGCTCTTTCGGGGAATATCCAGGTGTCACGATTGCGTGGACGGTGCGTGATTGCGCGGATAGCGCCTGCCGCGCCGCACCGAAATCGATCAGCACCGGCTCCTCGCCATCGCGCATGATGATGTTGGCCGGTTTGATGTCGCGATGCAGGATGCCCTGCTCATGGACCGCTTCCACCGCATCCAGGATCTTGGTTGAGATCCGATCGATCTCGTCCTGTGTCGGCGTCCGTCCGAGGTCCTGGCGCCATTGCGAAAGGTTGGGCCCCATCTCGAAATCGAGCACCATGTAGGCGGTATTGTTGGCCTCGAACAACCGCGAGACCCGGACGATGTTGGGATGCCTGAACCGCGCCAGCGTCTTGGCTTCGTCGAGGAATTTCTGCCGCCCCCAGGCCAGCAGGTCTTCCTCGCGCTCGGATCGTGCCACGACCGTGCTCCGGCCCGGCTCGCGCACGGCAAGATCGCCAGGAAAATATTCCTTGATGGCCGCCACCGCCCCGAGCCTCAGGTCGTCAGCCTTGTACGTGAGGCCGAAGCCGCCCTGCCCCAGCACAGCCGTGATGCGGTAGTCCTTGGCAAGCAGAAACCCGATCGGCAACGCCTGACGAAAATCGACCAACAGTCACTCCATTCAACAACCCAGGAACACATCTCCCGCCCATCGCCCGGCTGTGATTGCAACCGATCCACAGTCTCAAGGTTCTAACACTAATTTGTGTTCAATTCAGCTCACGAAGAGTTTTGGCGCAGAACTTTCGTTACCGCCCGCCAGGTTGGCCCGCCGCCGCGAAGACCGGATACCACCAGCGGGTCAGCGCCCCGTCCCACCCATTTCACCATGCCCGGCACGGCTGTCACTGGGATTTCTTGATGGCCGACCCGGTCATGCAATTGCGTTGGCGGCCGATTTGGCGTGAACTGCGCCAAGTCTCTGTCTCGATCCATCCAGAACTGAACCAGGAAACACGCCATGCCATCGCGCTGGAGCAACCGCCGCAAGAAATTTCGCGCAGTCTTCGAGGGCTCGACCTGCATCCACCCGGCCTCGGTGCACGATCCGATCGCCGCCCGCATCGCCTTCGATCTGGGCTTCGAGGCGGGCATGTTCGCAGGCTCCACCGCATCACTCACCGTCCTCGGCGCACCGGACCTGATCACGCTGACCCTGACCGAGTTTGCGAGCCAGGCCTATCGCATCTCACGCGCCGCCGACCTGCCCCTGATGTGCGATGCCGACCACGGCTACGGCAACGCACTCTCGGTCATGCGGACGGTCGAGGAGCTGGAGGCGGCAGGCGTCTCCGGCCTGTCCATCGAGGATACCGATCTGCCGCAGCCCTATGGCCTTGGCGGCAAGCAGCGCATGCTCACCGTCGAGGAAGGTGTCGGCAAGATGAAGGCCGCACTGGCCGGGCGCAACGATCCCGCCTTGCTGATCGCGGGCCGGACCAGCGCGCCTGCCATCAGCGGCATCGAGGACACCATCAAGCGTGCCAAGGCCTATGAGGCTGCGGGCGTTGACGCCATGTTCCTTGTCGGCTGCAAGGCCAGGGCGGAAGTGGAAGCCGTCGCCGCCGAGATCAGGATCCCGCTGATCCTCGGCAGCTCTCCCGGAGAACTCGCCGACATCCCATGGCTGTCGAAAACCGGCGTCCGCATTGCTCTCCAGGGCCATCAGCCGTTCGCCGCGGCGGCCCTTGCCATCCACAACACGCTGAAGGCACTGCGCGAAGGCACCAGGCCCGGTGATCTCCAGGGCGTTGCCTCGCCGGAGATGATGCGCCGCCTCATGCGCGCCGATGACTACGACCGACGCTCGAAAGACTGGCTCGAGAACTGAGGTGTACCGGGCGGGAAACGCCCTGCCTGCCTCCTCCTGCACAACCTGACGAATGGCCCGGGCGGTCACCAGCAATCGCCCGGGACAAAGCGCACTCAGGCCAGATGACGCCGGAAATGGGCGATCGTCCGGCCACGCGCAACGGCGGCCTGCTCTTCATGATGCGGTGGATACCCGAAACGGTTGAACCCGTGCTCGGTGCCAGGATACACATGGATCTCCGCCCGCCCACTGGGCGCCAGCGCCTCGCGAACCTTTTCCACGGTCGGCAGCGGCACATGCGGATCGTTCTCCGCGAAATGCATCAGCAGCGGGCATTTCAGGGTCTTCGCTTCGTCCAGATGCTGGTCGATCTGCACACCGTAATAGCTGACGGCAGCTTCGATGGCGTGGCGCACCGCCGAAAGATACGTGAACTTGCCGCCGAGGCAGAACCCCATCACGCCGACCTTGCCCGTGCAGTCCTCCCGTGACCGCAGGACCCCGACGGTGTCTTCCAGGTCGCGCGCGAACTGATCCGTATCGAGCCGCGCCCTCAGCGCCTGGGCCTTGGCCCGCCCCTCGTCGGTATAGGTCATGTAGGCAGCCGGCTCCTGTCGCCAGTAGACATCCGGGGCCAGCACCACGAACCCATCCGCCGCATAACCATCGCAGACGGCACGGATGTGCGGGTTCGTGTTGAAGACCTCGGGCAACAGCACGATCCCCGGCGCCGGTGCCTGCTTCGGCAGCGCGAGATAGGCCGCGAACGATTTCCCGTCTCTCGATTGGACCTTGATTTCCGAACCCATGGCATTCCTGTTCCTGAAATTGGTATTGCCAAAGACTTGCACGCCCTTTCGGTGGTTCCAAGCACCACCAACGAGACGGTTGCAGCTCTCGGGCGGCGCAGCTACGCTTCATGGATCGAGGAGCGAAACGGTACGACCCATCAGGGAGGACTGTGCATGGATCACGTCCGGTACATCGACAGAACACGAGACGACTATCTCCGCCAGGGGTACGAGAAGCCCTACCAATGGGCACATTTCGATGACGTCCCCTTCACCCCCTTGAAGAAACCTTTGTCCGAGTGCCGCATCGGCCTGCTTGGCACCAGCGAAGTCGCGGTCCGCTACGATCCCGCAACGGAAACCAACCCGATCAACGAGGAGGACTTCCGCGGCGTCTACCTGATCCCGGGCAAGACTCCGACGGAGAAATTCTATTCCCGCACGGCGTCCTTCGACCGCAACGCCACCCACCTCGAGGATGTCAACGCCTACTATCCCGTTGACCGTCTGCGCGAAGCCGTTGCCGATGGCCGCATCGGGTCCACGCCGGACCGCCTCTATGGCGCCTATAACAACTATTCGCAGCGCAAGGTCTTGACGCAGGAGGCGCCCAAGGCGCTCGCCTACGCCCGCGAGGACGGTCTCGACGCCATCGTCCTGGTGCCTGTCTGACCCGTCTGTCATCAGACCGTGAGTCTGATTGCCCGTTACCTTGAGGAAAATGGTCTCCCGACCGTCATCATCGGTGCCGCACGAGACATCGTCGAGCACTGCGGCGTCCCACGTTTCGTGTTCGTTGATTTCCCGCTCGGAAGTCCATGCGGCGAACCCGGCAAGGTCGGCCAGCAGCGCGAGATTTTCCAGACCGCGTTGGATCTGCTCGAAACGGCCACCGTACCCCGCACCACCATTGCCCCGGAATATACCTGGAGCAAGGGATATGACTGGAAGCGTCTCGTCTTCACCGAGGAGCAGCCCTGGCAGGATGAGAAGACCAAAACCGAGTGGCTGGCGCGCAAGGAGGAATACCGGCGCCTGAAGTCGGAAGGAAAACTCTAGGCCCTGTCGGTCAGGACTGATCGACCCGGGCGGCTAAAGCGTTTCCGCTTCAGGTGGAAACGCTCAGGCCGCAACCGCGGCTCAGGCAGTGTGCGCCGCCCTCGTGGAGCGCCCAGCCGAAGGCTGATACAGCGCGTGAGCACGAACAAGCCAGACCGATAGAGGCCTTGCCGGAATTGGTCTGGAATGTCCGGCGCCGGCCAACTCCGCCAGGACGAAACGAACCCTGGATCGAGAGAAACCGAGGCTCGAGAGAAACCGAGGATCGAGAGGAACCGAGGATCGAGAGGAACCATGACGACACCACCTCAAGACATCATCGTCTACACGTCGCCCATGTGCGCACCGTGCGAACAGCTCAAGCGCTATCTGACCGGGCTCGGCGTCCAGTATCGGGTCCGGGACCTGCTCATGGACGAGGACGCCCAGGACCGCCTCGACGAGGCTAAAATCCGCTCCACGCCCGCCCTTGAGATCAACGGCGACATCTACGCGGGAGAGACCCTCACGCCGGAGAAGATCAAGGAACTGCTGGGCGCCTGAGAACCGGGCCGGCATGGCACAGTACAGTGTCGCCACTCGACCGCTTGCTTTCGATCAACGGCAATCCCGCTGGTCAGTGCCAGCATAGTCTGTCAACATCCGGACAATTCAATTCCGTGAAGCCAGTATCAGCTTTGCGCGCAACGAACATTG
>JBKDZY010000526.1:0-5385 GCA_047971765.1 Hyphomicrobiaceae bacterium
CGACGTTCGGCACGGCCACCGTCTACAGGGACCCGCCCAAGGCATAGGTGCTGCCAGCAACCGGGTACCGCTCGAGCGACAAAAAAACGGCCCCGTGATGGGCCGTTTTTCGTGAGCGATACCGTCCAACGGACGCCAACAGCCGCAGTCAGGATGCCACGGCCCGTGGCCCGAGCCGGGAAACAGTTACTCGGCGGCGACGGACACGGACTTCGCCTTTGCGGCGGCCGGCGCGGCGGCCAGCGGATCGTCCAGGAACTTCAGCGCACCCTTGATGCGGGCACCTTCTTCCGCCGAGAACGTCTTGTGGCAGATTTCGCTGTCCACGTTGGCGGTCTTTTCGAGCCGTACGCGGTTGGCGTTGATCGTGCCTTTGGTCTGGCCGCGTACGACCACTTCGTCCGCCTCGATGCCGCCTTCCACCAGGGCATCCGTATCGACAATGAGCAGGTTGCACTTGATATTGCCGAAAATCTTGCCCTTCACGAGAATATCGCCTTCGCTTTCCAGGTCGCCCGTCATTTTCAGCCACTCGTTGATGATCGAGTAGTTGGCTTCTTTGGAGCGGGTGGCGACGGAGACCGCCTGCGGCGGCGCGGACTGGCCCTTGTTTGCGAGCCGGTCGCTGTCATTCGTGGGGGGCGGCGTTTCGGCTTTACGTGGTGAAAACATTGAGGTCTCCCTAATCTTTAAGGCAATGCGGTGAAGTTGCAATCAAGTTGCAAAATGCGTGCCGCGCAGTTTGCACTGCTGATTCGTTCCCTGGGAGTTTGTCAAATCAGACCGAATTTGCATAAGGGAAACAGCAAAATTTCTTGAAATGTCTAGGAGAATAGCAACCGTGCAACGCTAATCGGACCACGACTACGCATTTGGGCGGCTTGTTTTCGTGAAATCCAACTAAAGGAGAAAATCATCAGTTTGGCGGTGCCGGTGGACGCAATAATCGCTGCACAGGCAACCGGGGGTGTGGTGAAATGATCCGATATCGGATCGAAGCTGGAACATCCGGCGGCATTGGATGATCTGCAACTCGTTCCTGCTACCGGCGGAATATCCGCACGCGCGGTGCTGGCGCCAGATGCGGGAAACGGCCCGTCAGTTGGCATTGGCTGGGCATCACGGCAACCCTTTGGACCTTTTGCGCTCGGCGCCGCGCTGCACTAGTGTGGCAGCCATGATTTGTGCCCAACGCCCCGGAGAAACTGCATGAAGTCACGTGCTGCCATTGCACTCGAAAAAGCCAAGCCGCTCGAGATCGTCGAGGTTGATCTCGAAGGCCCGAAGGCCGGCGAGGTGCTGATCGAAGTGAAGGCCACCGGCATCTGCCACACGGACGAGTTCACGTTGTCGGGCGCGGATCCGGAAGGGATCTTTCCGGCCATCCTCGGCCATGAGGGCGCGGGCGTTGTCGTCGATGTCGGCCCCGGGGTGACGACGGTGAAGAAAGGCGATCACGTCATCCCGCTCTATACGCCCGAGTGCCGCTCGTGCCCGTCCTGCCTGTCGCGGAAGACGAACCTGTGCACCGCCATCCGTGCCACCCAGGGCCAGGGCGTGATGCCGGACGGGACCTCCCGCTTCACGCTCGATGGCAAGCCCGTGTTCCACTACATGGGCTGCTCGACGTTCTCCAATTTCACGGTGCTGCCCGAGATCGCGGTCGCCAAGGTCCGCGAGGACGCGCCGTTCGACAAGATCTGCTACATCGGCTGTGGCGTCACCACGGGTGTCGGCGCGGTCATCAACACGGCCAAGGCCGGTCCCGGCTGCACGGCGGTCGTGTTCGGTCTCGGCGGCATCGGCCTCAACGTCATTCAGGGTCTGCGCCTGGTGGGTGCGGACATGATCATCGGTGTCGATCTCAACCCGGACAAGAAGGCCTGGGGCGAGAAGTTCGGTATGACCCACTTCGTCAATCCGAAGGACGTTGGCGACAACAACGCGCTGATTGCCCACCTCGTCAACATGACGAAGCGCGGTGCGGACCAGATCGGCGGCGCCGACTACACCTTCGACTGCACCGGCAATGTCGATGTCATGCGGGTCGCCCTTGAAAGCGCCCATCGCGGCTGGGGTGAAAGCATCATCATCGGTGTGGCTGGCGCGGGCAAGGAGATCAAGACCCGGCCCTTCCAGCTCGTCACCGGACGCGTCTGGAAAGGCACCGCGTTCGGTGGCGCCCGCGGGCGGACCGACGTTCCCCGGATCGTGGACTGGTACATGGACGGCAAGATCCAGATTGATCCGATGATCACCCATACGATGCCGCTCGAGGACATCAACAAGGGCTTCGATCTGATGCATGCCGGTGAATCCATCCGCAGCGTCGTGATGTTCTGAAGCGTTTCAAGCTTAGGTAGCAACGCACAGGCCGCGACTACGGCCCGGCGCATGAGTGCATGGGCCGGTGCGTGTCCGCTCGATTGCGCAAACCAGCGAAATGAGCAACCGTAACGCCCGTAATTGTGGATGCGGAGACCGGGATTGCGGTCACGGTGGCCCTGGAAGACCTTGCCCGGCATCACTTGAGCAAGGTCAACCAGCCCCGGCGCAAGAGGATGCTTGAGATGAACGATGTCGATCAGGTGGGGATTAAGGCGCACGAGGCCGAAGAGGCCAAGGCGCAGGTCGTGGGCTGGCTGCGGGCGTTCGAGGACGCTCTTTCGGGCGGCAAGGTCGCGGAAATCGAGGCGCTGTTCACCGACGACAGCAACTGGCGCGACATTCTGGCCTTCACCTGGCATCTGACGCCGGCGCTGGGCGCCAAGGCCATTGCACAGGGCCTGGCTGCACGCCAGCCGGCGGTCGGAGCCAGGACTTTCGGGCCAAGCGCGAAACATACGCCGCCGCGCCGCGTCAAGCGCCTGGGGCGGGATTGCATCGAGGCCTTGTACACCTTCGAAACGAATGTGGCCCGCTGCGAGGGCGCCCTGCGCCTGGTGCCCGCGGCCGATGGTGGAGCGTCCGGGTACAAGGCCTGGGTAATTTCCACCGCGATCGGCGAACTCAAGGGCTTCGAGGAAAAGATCGGCGACAAGCGCCCGAGCGGTGCGGCCTATTCCCGCAATTTTGGCGGCGACAACTGGGAAGATGTACGCCGCAAGGCACAAATCTATGATGGCCGCGATCCGACCGTCCTGGTGGTCGGCGGCGCCCAGGCGGGCCTGTCCATCGCGGCTCGGCTGAATCAGCTTGGCGTCGACAATCTGGTGGTCGAGAAGTGGCCGCGCATCGGCGACAGTTGGCGCAAGCGCTATCACTCCCTGGCGCTGCACAACTCGATCAACGTCAACAACCTGCCCTACATGCCGTTCCCGCCCACCTGGCCCAACTACATCCCCAAGGACATGCTGGGCCTGTGGTTCGAGTGCTACGCCCGGATCATGGAAGTGAACCACTGGACCAGCACCGAGTTCACCCGGGGCGAGTGGGACGAGAAGGCCGGCCGCTGGAACGCCACCCTCAAGATGCCGGATGGCAGCGAGCGCAGTCTGCGCCCGCACCATATCGTGTTTGCCAACGGCGTCAGCACCTATCCGCTCATTCCGAAGTTGCCGGGTCTGGATACATTCAAGGGCGACGTCGTCCACTCCGAGGGCTTCGACAGCGGCGCGCCGTATGCAGGCAGGAAGGCCATCATCATCGGCACCGGCTCGAGCGCCAACGACATCGCGCTCGACCTGCACAGCTTCGGCTGCAACACCACCATCGTGCAGCGCGGCTCGACCACTGTTGTCTCGATCGAGCCTTCGGCCAAGCTGAACTATGCGCTCTATGACGAAGGCCTGCCCGTTGACGATTGCGACCTGATCGCGTCGGCATCGACGCCACCGATGATCATCGACGCCTACAGGCTCGCCGTGAAACGCATGACCGAGCTGGACCGCGATATGATCGAAGGCCTGAAGCGCATCGGCTTCAAGTACGACATCGGCGAGGATGATACCGGTCACCAGATGAAGTACCGCCGGCGCGGTGGCGGTTATAATCTCGATGCCGGCAGTTCCGACCTTATGATCAAGGGAGAGATCGGCCTGCTGCACAACGAAACCATCGAGCGCTTCTGTCCCGAAGGCGCGTTGCTGAAGGATGGCTCCACAGTCCCGGCGGATCTCATCGTGCTCGGAACCGGATACTACCCCCAGGGCGAGCTTGTGCGCCGCGCGTTGGGCGAAGCCATGGCCGAGAAGATTGGCCAGATCTGGGGCGAGGATTCCTCAGGCGAACTCGCCAACATGTTCAAACGCACGCCCCAGCAGGGAATCTGGTTCATCGCCGGCAGCCTCACCCAGGCCCGGGTCTATTCGAAGTATCTCGCGCTTCAGATCAAGGCGATGGAGGAAGGCTTGATCGATACAGATCCCTATGCGTGAGCGAAAGGCGCAGGGGGCGCAATCCCGGCGGCTGGCGCTCATCCACGGCACCGGCCATGGGCCGCTATCACCGCCTGATCCGCATCCCGATCCGCATTTCATCAGCCGTATAGTCCGAATCGATCGCGCTCGAATTGAAGTCGATGTGTGCGTACCGGCCGAACAGTGTGATGTCGCGGTTGACGTAGTATTCGAGCTGGGCCGTCGAGGTCAGGGTGTCTTCCGTGAGGCTGACGCCGTCGTACTTGGCGTGGGAATAGGTGATGCCGGCCGTGCCGATCAGGTGGCGGCGGAAGGCATGGCGAACCTCGACCCCTGCCGTATTCGTGACGGTGCCGCCGGAGCCCGCAACCGTTGAATCGCCAAAGTCCGTGTTGGCCGAGAATTTCACCGTGGTCAGGCCCGAGACGCGCCAGGCCAGGTTGGCATCCACGATCACGCCCTTGAGCTTCGGCAGGCGGTCGTCGTCGAACGTCTGCCGCCCGGTGCCGATCGACGCCTCGCCCCGCAGGATCTGGCCGCTGTTGCCGAACGCCACGCCCACGCGGTAGCGCTCGCCGCTTGAATTCCGTCGAATGCCATCGGTGTACGAGGCCCGCTTGTAGTCGCGGTCTTCGAGGCCGACTTCGCCGAAGACGGAGAACTCGGGCTTGAATTCCCACTGTGCCCGGAACGCGCCCTTGCGCTCGCTGTAGTCGCGGTCGCTCTCCGATATGTTGGGGTCGCCCTGCAATGTGCCGACAGTGCGGTCCGCGACCGAGCCGCGAAGCTGCAGCGACAGCCGGTTGAAGCGATGGTTCAGGCTGGTGCCGACTTCATCGACCGTGATGTTGGGGCGCCCGTTGGCGGTTGCGGTTGAACTTGCCGAACCAGGGTCATCCTGCGAGACGTCATGGAAGGCGTAGGCTTCGAGGTTCGTCCGGTGTGTTAAGTCCAGTCGCCCGCGGCCTTCCACCCGCCACGCCCGGTCGTCCTCGGACGAATGCTCGTTGTAGAACGAGGCGAGCCC
>JBKDZY010000527.1:0-5670 GCA_047971765.1 Hyphomicrobiaceae bacterium
GCTGCAAGGCAGCGCATACTGCGGGCGGCATACACGCCGCTTGCGCCTAATACAGAAGAGCACATCTCAATAATGCGGCGAGCATCATCCGTAACTGGTGAACAAACACCGATTCAAGACGAGAACAAATCAATTTTCACGCCTACGCAAATCGTTGAGAAGTTGAAAACGGCAATAGAGCCACATCCAATGACTATTGGTTAATGGACCAAAGGCCGGTAAGGCGCATGTCCGGCCCTGAAATTGCCCAGAGACCCTTGCCTTTAGGCTGTGCTGCGGTTACACAGCCCAAATCTCACACGCGATCCCTGCGATTGGCGGCCCTAGTGGCATGTCTCGATCGCTCCGGTGGGCCGATGGGTGCAAGCCTGGAAGCCTTCTAGGGATCGCGGACGAACAACCGGATCTACAGGAATACTTTCATGGCGCTTCCCGCGTTCAACATGCGTCAGCTGCTCGAAGCTGGCGTGCACTTCGGTCACCAGAGCCACCGCTGGAACCCGAAGATGTCCACCTACATTTTCGGTGCCCGCAACAACATCCATATCGTCGATCTCGCGCAGACGGTGCCGCTTATGCACCAGGCGCTGGTGCAGATCTCGGATGTGGTTGCCAAGGGCGGTCGCGTGCTGTTCGTCGGCACCAAACGCCAGGCGTCCGAGGCTGTCGCCGAGGCCGCGCGCCGCAGCGCCCAGTACTTCATCAATCATCGCTGGCTGGGTGGCACGCTGACCAACTGGAAGACCATCTCCCAGTCGATTCGCCGCCTCCGCCAGCTCGATGAAATTCTGACCGGCGACACGACTGGCCGGACGAAAAGGGAACTTCTCAACATCCAGCGCGAGCGCGACAAGCTCAACCAGTCCCTGGGTGGCATCAAGGACATGGGCGGGCTGCCCGACCTCCTGTTCGTGATCGACACGAACAAGGAATCCATTGCTATTCAGGAAGCCCGCAAGCTCAAGATCCCGATCGTCGCCGTCGTTGATACCAATTGCGACCCCGACTCGATCGACTATCCGATCCCCGGTAACGATGACGCCGGCCGCGCCATCACCCTCTATTGTGACCTGATCGCCCGGGCTGCCATCGATGGTATCGAGCGCAGCCAGGCGGGCGCCGGCATCGACCTCGGTGCAGCTGAACTGCCGCCGGAAGAGGTTCTTGCTCCGGCCGAGGAAGTCGTCGAGGTTGGCGTGATCAAGGGCATCGATGCCCCGCGCGGCGAGGCCGACGACCTCAAGCGGATCAGCGGTGTCAGCCCGAAGCTCGAGCAGAAGATGAACGACCTCGGTCTCTATCACTTCTGGCAGATCGCCGATATGGATGCAGCAGTTGCGGCGGCTCTGGATCAGGCGCTCGAGACACGCGGGCGTGTGACGCGCGACGACTGGGTCGCCCAGGCCAAGAAGCTGGCGGAAGCCGCGCAGAGCTGACCCAGGAGGGCGGGGGGCGGATGCATCCAGCCCCGCCTCTTGTATCTTTGACAGGGTTATGTGGGTTCGCCCCGCAGAGCCGGACGTTTGGTGCGCGGCATTGTCGGCAATGCCGCCAAGGAAAGAGGCGCGAAGCCAATGACAGCAATCACCGCCGCAATGGTGAAGGAGCTGCGCGACAAGACCGGCGCAGGAATGATGGACTGCAAGGGTGCGCTCACCGAGACCGGTGGCGACATCGAGAAGGCCATCGACTGGCTGCGCAAGAAGGGCTTGTCCAAGGCCGCCAAGAAGGCAGAGCGGATTGCGGCCGACGGATTGATCGGCGTGGCGGTATCGGGGCAGACGGGGGCCGTCGTCGAGGTCAATTCCGAGACCGATTTCGTCGCCCGTAACGACAAGTTCCAGAAGATGGTCGGCGATATTGCCACCCTCGCGGTGAACGCATCCGGCACCCTGGAAAAACTGCAGGGTCTCACCTATCCCGGAACTTCCGAGACGGTAGATGCCCACCTCAAGGAGATGGTCGCCACCATCGGCGAGAACATGTCCCTGCGTCGCACCGCCGCGTTGTCGGTGGGCAAGGGTGTAGTCGCCAGCTACGTCCACAACAGGGTTGTCGATGGGCTCGGCAAGATCGGCGTCCTGGTTGCTGTCGAATCCGAGGGTGCAGCCGAGTCGCTATCCGAGATCGGCCGCCAGGTTGCGCTCCATATCGCAGCCGCCAATCCGCAGGCCATCAGCCCGGAAGATCTCGACAAGGCCGCCATCGAGCGTGAACGTCAGGTCTATCTCGAGCAGGCCAAGGCCTCCGGCAAATCGGCGGATATCGTCGAGAAGATGGTGGAAGGCCGCCTCCGCAAGGAGTTCTTCTCCCAGGTAGTGCTGCTGCAGCAGGTCTTCTTCGGTCCAGGCGGCGACGGCAAGATGTCGGTCGAACAGTACCTGAAGGACGCCGCAAAGGCGGCAGGTGCACCCGTCAAGATCTCCGGCTTCGTGCGCTACGCACTCGGCGAAGGCATCGAGAAGAAGGAAGGCGATTTCTCGGACGAAGTCGCAAAGCTCGTCAAGGGCTCCTGATCCGGGCTTGCCGGTTTTGACACGGGGCTGTGCCGCCGCAAGCGGCACAGCCCCTAATGATATGTGGTCACGGACGCGCCCACGCGCTAACAAGTCCGCCAGATGGGGCCCGGATGTGGGGCAGCGTCGGAAAGAAAACCATCCGGGCCTGCCGACATCAAACCGGCAACAAGGCCAGGGGGCGAGGGATAGGAGGAGCGATGATGGGTTCGGCTGACGGATTGCGCTGGAAGCGTCTGCTCCTCAAACTGTCCGGGGAAGCCCTGATGGGCGAGGGCGAATACGGCATAGACATGACCGTATGCTCACGCCTGGCCCGCGAGGTGAAGGAGGCGATCAACGCCGGAGCAATCATCTCTGTTGTCATCGGTGGCGGCAACATCTTCCGCGGTTTGTCGGGGGTTGCCCGGGGCATGGACAGGGCGACCGGCGACTACATGGGAATGCTGGCCACGGTCATGAACGCGCTTGCGTTCCAGAACGCCCTTGAGAAAGAAGGCGTTCCCGCTCGCGTCCTGTCCGCCATACCCATGCCGACCGTGTGCGAATCCTACGTCCGCCCGAAAGCCCTCCATCACATGGAACTGGGCCGGGTCGTGATTTTCGCCGCCGGAACCGGCAATCCGTTCTTCACGACTGACACTACCGCCGTGCTGCGCGGCATCGAGATGGGATGCGAGGTCGTAGCCAAGGCGACGCAGGTGGACGGTGTCTACTCCGCCGATCCGAGGAAGGATCCGAACGCCCAGCGCTATGAGACCCTGACCTACGACGAAACCCTCCAGCGGAAATTGCAGGTCATGGACATGGCAGCGATTGCTCTTGCCCGCGATAACCATATCCCGCTACTTGTATTTTCTCTGGGGGAGACGGGTAATATCGCCAGGGCGGTGCGTGGCGAGGCGCGCGCGACGCTGATTACCGCTAGGGCCTAGGCTGCTGCGGGACGCACAATGGGCTCGTCGTTGATGGCTGGCCGTTACGGATTTGGACTTGGTTCATTGCAGATCGTTCGAGTGCCGCCTGCCGGCCGGGATCTGTTATGGGCAATGAAAGAGGATTGGGAGGCAGCAATGGCAGCGGCGAACTTTGATATCCAGGACATCGAGCGGCGGATGCGCGGTGCGCTCGACAACCTGAAACGAGACCTGTCGGGGCTCAGGACCAGCCGCGCGACGACGGCTATGCTCGATCCGATCACGGTCAATGTCTACGGCTCCCGGATGCCGTTGAACCAGCTTTCGACGCTGGCGACGCCCGATGCACGCACGCTTTCGGTCACGGTGTGGGACAAGAGCCAGTTGTCCGCCGTCGAGAAGGCGATCCGTGAATCGAACCTGGGGCTCAACCCTGTCATCGACGGCAATGTCATCCGCCTGCCGATTCCCCCGTTGAGCGCCGAACGCCGCCAGGAGCTGGTCAAGATTGCGCACAAGTATGCTGAAGGCGGCCGTGTCGGTATCCGCAACGTCCGTCGCGACGGCATGGATATGCTCAAGAAGCTTGAAAAAGACAGCGAGATGACAGAGGACGATCATCGCCGCAACGCCGCCAAGCTTCAGGAACTGACCGACAAGGTGATCAAGGAGGTCGATCAGCTCTTGCAGGTCAAGGAAGGCGAAATCAAGCAGGTGTAGCGCGGTGCTGGCGGTACCCACCGCCGGCCGTGTCGAGCGGTAGTCAGACGTTAAGCATGTGTAGTGGTATCTCCACGGGCCTGGGACCAATGTCGCACAGGGAGACAATGAGCGACGTGACGTTGGATGGGAACGATACCAGCCGGGAGAGCGATGGGCTCGGAGCCCCACCGGCTCATGTTGCCATCATCATGGACGGTAATGGCCGTTGGGCAAAGCAACGCGGGTTCCCGCGCGCCGAAGGCCATCGCCGCGGCGTTGAAGCCGTCCGCCGAACCGTTGATGCGGCCCCGGGACTAGGCATCAAGGTGCTAACGCTGTTCAGCTTCTCTTCGGAGAACTGGAACAGGCCAGCCACCGAGGTCGATGATCTGATGGGGCTGATCAAGCGGTTCATTCGCACGGATCTCAAGCGCCTCCACGCCAATAACGTGCGCGTTCGCGTGATCGGTGGCACCGACCGCGTCGAAAGTGGATTGGTTGAGATGATCCGCGAGGCCGAGACCTTGACGGCCGCCAACACGGCGCTCGATCTCGTGATTGCGTTCAATTATGGCGCACGGGCGGAGATCACGCATGCCGTCCGCCAGATTGCCCAGCAGGTCCATGACGGCGTACTCGATGTGGCGGCCATAGACGAAGAAACGGTCAGCAACGCCCTCTATACCTCGGGTATACCCGATCCCGAGCTGTTGCTCAGGACCAGTGGCGAGGTTCGTCTTTCCAACTTTCTCCTCTGGCAGTGCGCCTATACGGAATTCGTGTTCGTTAATGTCTTTTGGCCGGAGTTCGATCGCGCCCAGCTTGAGGACGCCATCAATATCTATCGCCGGCGCCAGCGCCGTTTTGGCGGGCTTTGAGGCGCCGAATTCGATGCAGGAACCGCCAGGTATTCACCAGAAACCAGCCCCGTCAGCACAACCGGAACCCGGCGGCACCCGGACCCGGGGTGGCGGATTCGGTGATTTGCGCATCCGGATTGTTTCCGGACTTGCTCTCGCGCTGGCCACAACGGCGCTGGTCTGGAGCGGCCCGTGGCCATTCGCTGTTTTGGTCATCGTGGTGGCCATGCTGGTGGCCTGGGAATGGCAGAATATCGTGTTCAAGGGCGCCATCTCCGCAGGCATTTGGCTGATCTCGGCAGGCGGTGCCGCGGCCGGCATCTATCTCGCCATTACCCATGGAGTCCTTCCGGCCTGTGGCGTGGTCGCTTTGGCGGCTGTCGTGGCGTTTGCGTTCACGGCGTTCACTGCTCGGGACGAGAAGATGCAGGCCGCCATCAAGGCTGGAGCCGGGGCGCTCTATGCGGGCTTGCCGGCCGTATCACTCGCGTGGCTCCGGTCGGGCAGCGAGCACGGGGTATCCGCCATCATCCTGTTGCTGCTCGTGGTCTGGTCCACGGATACCGGCGCCTATGTCTTTGGTCGAACGATGGGTGGCCCCAAGTTGTGGCCACGGCTGTCTCCCAAGAAGACCTGGTCGGGACTGCTCGGCGGCGTCATGACGGCAGCGGTGGT
>JBKDZY010000528.1:0-8227 GCA_047971765.1 Hyphomicrobiaceae bacterium
CAGCGGTGCAATGGGGCGTCGCATGAAGGTGTCACGTGAAGCTCAGGGCCTGCGGCCGGGTGGCGCTTGGCGCAAACGGCCTTCCCTCACTAGATTGGCACCGCCGCTCCGATAGAGCGCCTGAGCGCCACGCCAACCGCGCCACAGGGGACAATTCCATGACCGAGAATGCCAAACCCGAAACCCAGCCCATCTATGAGGCCATCGGCGGTGAAGCGGCTGTGCGCAGGCTGGTCGATCGCTTCTACCAGTTGATGGATACCCTGCCCGAGGCCAAGGCGTGCCGGGACGTCCATCCGCCGAGCCTCGAAGGCAGCGCCGAGAAGCTGTTCGAGTATCTGAGCGGCTGGCTTGGCGGCCCGCAGCTCTATGTGGAGAAGCGTGGCCACCCCATGCTGCGCCGCCGCCACTTCGTTGCCGAGATCGGCCCGGCGGAACGGGACGGATGGCTGCTGTGCTTCCGCAGGGCCCTCGACGAGACAATCGAAAATCCGGCCTTGCGGGAGGCCATCTGGCAGCCGGCAAGCCGCCTCGCGCAGCACATGCAGAACAACGCCTGATGAGGTGGCCGCAGGCGCAAAAGGCTTTCAAGGCCAGCCCCCCACAGGCCGAGACCGCGGCTCAGGCAGTGTGCGCCACGCCCTCGCAGGACCAGGCCTTCAGGCCGGTGCGGTCCGTGAGCGAAGACAAGCCCGAGGCGCGCCGGTCATAGGTCTTGACGAGGTAGGGCTGCAGCGCCGTCTCGTCCGGGACAGTGCCGAGGCCCGGGCCGTCAGGCAGGCTCACCATGCCGTTGCGGATATCGAGAATGTCGTCGGCAATCAGGCTGCGCAGCGGATTGGGATTGGCGTCGAGTTCCAGAAGTCCCGGCCCCCGTACCGCCGCGAGCATATGCAGGGACGTCAACAGCCCGACGCCACCAGCCAGGAAGTGCGGGCAATAGGCCCGTCCCGACGCCACGATCGCCTGCGCGATGGGCATGTTGGCGGAAACGCCGCCCCATTTGCAGCAATCCGGTTGCACGAAACCCAGATGAGCCTCGGCAAGTGCGGTCTGGAAATCACGCATGCCGCGGATGTTCTCGCCGGCCGCCAAGGGAGCCCGGCTCGCGGCGGCAACCTGCGCCCATTCCCAGCTCGGCCGGTCGGCTGCCAACGGTTCCTCGATCCAGACCAGCGGAAATTCGCCCAGCACCTGCACCATGCGAACAGCGGTCTTGAGGTCCCAGCCCTGGTTGATGTCCACCATCACCTGCTCGCCGTCCTGCAGTGACTGGAACACCGGCCGCAGCGTGGCCAGGTCTTTTTCTTCGCCAAACCCGATCTTGATCTTGAAGTTGCGGTGCGATCTGGCCCGCGCGCCTTCGACCTGTCGTTTCGCCTGCTCTCCCGGATTGAGGCCGCTGGCATAGACGGGCACCGGATCATTGCTCTGGCCGCCGAGCCATTTCCAGAGTGGTACGCCCGCGCGGCGTGCCATCAGGTCGTGCAAGGCGCCGTCGGCAGCGGAGAGCGCGGCGCCAATGGCGCCCGGTTCACCACTCTGGATCGCCATCAGATGCAGCGCCCGGTCGGACGCGGCCCAGAAATGCTCCGGGCGCGAAATCGTTTTTCCTGCAAGGCGCGGCGCAACCAGGGCATCGAACAGGCGCGCCCGGTGCTCGGCGCCGATCGTCGGGAAGTTCGACCAGATCTCGCCCCAGCCCGATACGCCATCCGTATCGGTGAGCTTCACGAACACGGCAACCCGCTCGGGGATCGTGGCGAAGGCGTTGATCACCGGCTCGTCGATCTGGGCGCGGTAGACGAAACACTCGGCCCGTTCGATTCTGATGCTCATGGACGTGTCCTTTGGTCTGTTGTTGCCGCGCTGGGCGGGCCGTTTCCGCGATCCGTAAGGTTTGGCCCGCGGGGCCTCCTTTGGCAAGGCGACACCCGCTGGCGGAGCCACGCGCTCTGCCTCGCCATCCGCGAGGGGGGCCGGTCCCGTCCCCTTGCACCCGGCTCGCGCTCTTGCCAATGTCGAAGCTGACATCCGACCACACCGGCCCGTGAAGGACGCGCGATGACGACCATCTACGAAGCCCGCAAGATCATCACCATGAACCCGGCCCGGCCCACGGCGACCCATGTTGCGGTGCGCGATGGTAAGGTTCTCGCCGTCGGTAGCCGGGAGGAATTGACGGGCTGGGGGGAGGCCACCGTCGACCGCCGCTTTGCCGACAAGGTGCTCATGCCGGGCCTCGTGGAGGGGCACGCCCACGTCATGGAGGGCGTCTACTGGAGGTACATCTACTGCGGATACTTCGACCGCATGGACCCGGACGGGAAAGTGTGGCCCGGCCTCAAGTCCATTGAGGACGTCATTGCCCGCCTCGCGGAGATGGAAAAGACGCTGTCTGATCCCGGCGCTCCGCTTTCCGGCTGGTCCCTCGACCCCATCTATTTCGGCTCTGCCCGGGTCTCGCGCCAGGATCTGGACAAGATCTCCACCACAAGGCCAATCGGGGTCCAGCACGCGAGCGGCCACATCATGAACGTCAACAGCCGGACCTTGGAACTGGCGGGGCTGCTGCGCCCCGGCGTCAATCATCCGGGCATACCACTGGGGACTGATGGCCTGCCGACGGGGGAGATGAAGGGCCCGGATGCCATGGTGACCGTGGGGCACCATGTCGGCTTCGATCGTGCCGCCATGGCGTCCGACGAGCGCGGCCTGCGTGACTTTGCGCGGCTGTGCGTGCGCACCGGCGTCACGACCGTTGCTGATCTCGCCAATCTCCTGCCTGATGAAGCTGTCGATGCGATGGTGCGCGTCACCGGGGAGGCAATGTTTCCCGCGCGCATCGTGTCTCTGCGCCGGTTCATCGGCCTGACGGTCCCGCAGATGATCGAGCGCGCACAGGACCTGAAGGCGCGAAGCACCGATCGCCTGCGGCTTGGCATCATCAAGATCGTGTCCGATGGCTCCATCCAGGGATTTTCGGCGCGTTTGCGCTGGCCCGGCTATTTCAATGGCGCACCGAATGGCCTGTGGTACGTGCCGCCCGAGCAGTTGCGCGAGGCCTATGCACTGGCGCTGCAGGCGGGCATCCAGATCCACACCCATACCAACGGTGACGAGGCAACGGAGCTGGTGCTGGACTGCATCGAGGAAGCCTTGCGCCGCCACTCTGCGCCGGACCACCGCTTCACGTTCCAGCACTGCCAGTTGGCAAATGCGGCCCAGTTCCGTCGCATGAAGGCGCTCGGCTGCTGCGTCAATCTCTTCCCCAACCATCACTTCTATTGGGGAGATCAGCACTACGCCATGACCGTGGGCCCCGAGCGCGCGGAGCGCATGAACGCCTGCGCCACCGCATTGGCCACCGGCATTCCTCTGGCCATTCACTCGGATGCGCCGGTCACGCCGCTCGGCCCCCTGTTCACGGCCTGGTGCGCGGTCAACAGGTTGACAGCGAGCGGCAGGGTTCTCGGTCATCACGAACGGATTTCGGTCGCCGATGCGCTGCGCACGATCACCATTGGCGCGGCCTACACCTTGAAGCTCGACAGCGAGGTCGGCTCCATCGAGTGTGGCAAGCGCGCGGATTTCGCGGTGCTGGAGGACGATCCCGAAACCATCGGGGGTGACCGCCTCGCGGACGTGCGCGTCTGGGGAACCGTGCAGGGCGGCAGGGTCTTTGCCGCCGCGGAGATTTGATGCCGGCAAACGAGCAGGACGACATCGGCCAGCGTCCAGGCGGAAACCTGGACGCTCCCATTCCGGTGACCATCGTCGGCGGCTATCTCGGGGCGGGCAAGACCACCCTCGTCAATCATGTCTTGCGTCACGCCGACGGAATGCGCATCGCCGTGCTGGTCAACGAACTGGGCGACCTCGCCATCGATGCGGACCTGATCGTCGCGCGCGATGGCGACATGGTGGCCGTCGCGGGCGGCTGCGTCTGCTGCAGCTATGGCAGCGACCTGATGGCTGCCCTCATGGATCTGGCACAGCGCCAGCCGCGCTTTGACCACGTCGTGCTCGAGGTCAGCGGCGTCGCCCTGCCGAGGCCGGTCGCAGCGTCTGTTTCACTTCTGCCCGCCTACACGAACGATGGCATCGTTGTGCTCGTGGATGCCACGGCCGTGCGTCGGCTGGCGGCGGATCGCTATCTTGCCGACACCATCGACCTGCAATTGGCGGCGGCCGACATCGTCATCCTGAACAAGATCGATCTGGTGGATGGCGCGAGCAGGGACCAGTTGCTGGCATGGCTGCAGGAGAAGGCACCGGGTGCACGGGCCATTCCAACGGTCAACGCTGCGCTCCCGGTCGATGTCATTACAGCCGCACGCCTTGGGCGGACCCGGCCGGCCTCGGGCTTCACCTTGCCGCGCCACATGGCGGACATCTACCACACCGAGGTTATTGAGTTCCCCGGCGTGGTCGATCCGCACGCCCTGGGGCAGGCGCTCGCGGCACCCGAGCTGGGTTTGCTGCGCGCCAAGGGGATTGTCGCAGGGCCGGGAGAAACCACCTGGACCATCCAGGTGGTGGCGTCGCGCTGTGACGTGATCCAACGGCCAATGCTGCCGCGTGGCGTTGGCCGGATCGTGTGCATCGGACTGAAGCACCAGATCGACATGGCCCGTCTGCTGGAACTGCCGGCCCGCTGGCTGCAGGCTTGATCACAGGGGCTGCGTCAGCATCAATCCATGATCGCCTGCAGGACAAGGCCGCGCAGCAATTGCCGGTATCTGAGACGGATTTGCCCCGGAGCCGCCGCCATGAACACCACCGCCATGTCTTCCGCGGGGTCTATCCAGAAGTACGTCCCATAGACGCCCGACCAGTAGTAGTCGCCGGCCGAACCGAGTTGCGCCGCGATCCCGGCTGACCGGCGCACGGCAAAACCAAGCCCGAAACCATAGCCGTTGCAGGCCGGGTCCATCGTGGTAATCCGGTTCTCGATCTCGGGCCCCAGATGGTCGGCCCGCATCAGTTCCACGGACTTGCGGCCCAGAACGCGCACGCCATCGAGTTCGCCGCCGTTCAGCAGCATCTGGCAGAAGCGGAGATAGTCGGCAGCGGTCGAAACCGCGCCACCGCCGCCCGCTTCCCATTTGGATTGCTGCCCGGTTGCATGGTGCACACTCAGCGGCTCGCCGGTCAGTGGGCATTTGGGAAAGGCCCGGGCATAGCGGGGCTCTGTCGTGCTCGAAAGCGTGAACGAGGTGTCGGCCATGTCGAGCGGGGTCCACAGCCGCATCTTGAGGAATGCTCCGAGCGTCATGCCCGACACGGCCTCGACGATGTGTCCGAGGATGTCTGTCGAAAACCCGTACTCCCAGGCCGTGCCAGGTTGATAGAGCAGCGGCACGTTGCCAATGGTCTCCAGGAACTCGTCGCGTCCGAGCTTGACGGAGGCCGACCCGGAAGATCCGGGATAGGCGCTGTGCACCGCGCTTGTGCCGCGGTTGGCATAGGTGAGGCCGGACGTGTGGCGAAGGAGATCCTGCACGGTCATCTCCCGTTTGGCCGGCACGGTGTCGCCGATGTCGGACGTCGGCGTCCGCGCAACCTTCATGTTGGCAAGCTGCGGCAGGAATTTCGAAACCGGATCGCCCAGCAGGAGCCGGCCCTCCTCGTGCAGCATCATGATGGCAACCGACGTCATTGGTTTCGTCATCGAGGCGATCGAGAACACGGCATCGGCCCACAGCGGCTGGCCGGTCGCCGGGTCGCGGGTGCCGGTTGCCTCGAGATAGCCGATGCGGCCGTGGCGCGCGATGCCCACCACGCCACCCGGCAGGAGACCGGCTTTCTGGTCCCTTTCGAGGGCATCGCGGATGCGGGACAGGCGCGCCACGTCAAGCCCGACATCAGATGGGGAAACCCGTGACAAACGGCTGGTCGAAGGGCGATTGATCATGGTCATCTATCCTGCAGGCGAAAAATGCGAATGTATCGTCATGAGGTGCCTCCTGAAGAGGGCAAAACCTTAGAACTTGGCGGAGAAGGGAGGAAGGCCCTTGAAACCATAAAAGTTCGAGAGCGAAGTCACGTTTCGAAAGTCGATTGCGCAAAAAAGGTCTGAACCGATAAGCCCCATAGCTAAATCGCAATTGACAAGACCGGTAAAAGGCAACCTTTTGCAGTTCAGAATGCCCGTCTGTGAAAAACAAGAAACGGTGTCAAACATGGCCCTGTTCATCGGATCGTGAAGAGCGCTATCCCATGGGCCATGGTAGGAGCGATCCCGCAGGAAAGCTGTTATCAATCTGAATTAGTTGGCTTGTTCCGTTGGGCAATCGCCGTAGCCGGTGTCAATTCCACAAAGCGAATTTGTGCTAGATCAAAGATTGACACTTTCCATATTGATACCAATATATACCATGCGATATAAAAATATCGCGCGCTACGGCGTTAAAGGAATAGGACGTTGGATAGCTGTTGAACCGGACGACCTGCATCAGAGAGGGCGACAGGTTGCCTAGAAACAAGGCATTGCCCACCCAGCATCGTGGAGCGAAAAGAACATGACTATTTCCGATCATCCCTCTTTGAATGCGTCTATGCTGCATCTGCTTCATCGCGCAGGCCAGGTGGCGGACGACTTGTTTTCCTGTGAAATGCAGGGAGCGGATTTGACCCCGCGCCAGTTTGCGGTTTTGCACGTTCTGCAGCGCCTGGAGACAGCCAGCCAGACCGACATCGTCAATGCGACAGGCATCGACCGCTCGACCCTCGCCGATATCGTCAAGCGTCTCGTGTCTCGCGGCCTGATCGCGCGCAAGAGATCCAAGACCGATGCCCGCGCCTATGCGGTCCGCTTGACCCAGGCCGGCATTGATGCCCTGGAAAGGGCTGAGCCAGCGTCCGAGCGGGTAGAGGGTCGCCTGTTGGATTCGTTGCCGCAGGCCCGCCGGGATGCCTTCGTCGACGCGCTATCTGCGCTGGTGTCCTCCCTTGGCAGCCCCGCCAATATGATGGCTGGCACAGCGGAAACGATCGGCCATCCGGCATCCTCGGTCGGCAGCGGACCCCAGGTGGCGTCATTCAGCCCGGCCACGCCGGCGTCCGACATGGGAACCGACGACACCGCCCAGTGCTGACCTGCCCGCTGCTGACCTGGTAACGGCAGCATCTCCTCGGCGCGCCTCACGTCAGGCCGCCTCATCGTTCGATCCGCTCGCACTTACGAACGGACAGGCATGAGCCCACGTAAAGGCTCTTGGCCATTGTAGACTTGGCCGGGGGCATTCCCCGGCTAATTTTTTGTGCAGATGACGGGACTGTTCGCGATCCCGGCCGGCTCATTGTCTCATGCCGTTTCAGGCAGGATCTTCCCGGGATTGAAGATGTTCTGCGGGTCGAGCGCAGCCTTCAGCGCCCGCATGGGCGCAAGGGCAGGTCCATGCTCGGCAATCAGGTAGTTGCGCTTCCCCTGCCCGATGCCGTGCTCGCCGGTGCAGGTGCCGTCCATGCGCACCGCGCGCTCGGCGAGCTTTTTGAGGAATTTCTCGACCAGCTCCATTTCCCCTGGATTGTTCACGTCCACCACCGGCTGGGTATGGAAGTTGCCGTCACCCACGTGCCCGATGATGGCCGCGGTCAGACCCAGCGCCTTGATGTCCTCCTGCGTCTCGAGGATGCACTCGGTCAATCGCGAGATTGGCACGCAAACGTCCGTCGCAATCGACTCCCGGCCCGGGTAGAGCGATTTGACGGCCCAATAGCCTTCATGACGGGCCTTCCAGAGTTTGCGCCGGTCTTCCTCGCGCTCGGCCCACTGGAAATCGGTGGCGCCTTCCTCCAGCGCGATCTCCTTGAATCGCTCGATCTGCTCGGCAACGGCGGCGTCCGTGCCATGGAATTCGAGGAACAGCATGGGCGAGACGGTGAGCCCGAGCCCCGCGTGCTTGTTCATGGCCTCGACCAGGATCTCGTCGATGAGTTCCGAGCGCGCCAGTCCAAGTCCGAGCTGGATCGCCTGGATCACCGAGTTCACCGCGCCGTCGAGCGTCGGGAACGGGCACACCGCCGCCACGATCTTTTCGGGGATGCCATAGAGGCGAACCGTCAATTCGGTGATGATGCCAAGTGTCCCTTCGGAGCCCACCATCAGCTTCGTCAGATCGTCCCCGGCAGATGATTTCCGCGCGCGTCGCGCCGTCCGGATCACCGAGCCGTCGGCCATCACCGCCGTCACGTTCAAGACATTCTCGCGCATCGTGCCGTA
>JBKDZY010000529.1:0-3591 GCA_047971765.1 Hyphomicrobiaceae bacterium
TGAAACGAACGCTGCCAAGCTTGCGGAAACCGAAGCCAGGATCGCCGAAACGAAATCGAAGGCGCTTGCAAGCGTGAATGATCTGGCAGCCGATACCGCATCCGCCATCGTCGAACGGCTCATCGGCCAACCGGTGACCGCGGAAGACGTGCACAAGGCAATGGCAAACAAATCCCAGTCGACGACCGGCTGAGTGAAGGAGTTCACGAACCATGGGTGCTGAATTCTGGGTTGCGATTGCCTTCCTGTGCTTCATCGGGATCTTGATCTATTTGAAGGTCCCCAAGATGGTGACCGTCATCCTCGACGAGCGTGCCGACGCCATCCGCAAGGACTTGGATGAAGCACGCCGGTTGCGGGAAGAGGCGCAGGACCTGCTGGCAGACTATAAGCAGAAGCAGCGTCGCGCTGACGAGGAAGCCCGTGCCATCATCGAGGAAGCCGAGCGCGAGGCTGTCGAGCTGAAGGCCCAGGGCGAGAAGTCCCTGAAGGAGGCGATCGAACGCCGTTCCCGTATTGCGGAAGAGAAGATCGCCCGTGCCGAGGCGCAGGCCCTGGCAGAGGTCCGCAGCGCCGTGGTCGATGCAGCGACCAACGCCGCCGAACAGGTTCTGCGCCAGCGCGTTTCTGGCGGTACGGCCGACAATCTGATCGACAACTCGATCAAGGATCTGCGCGGCAAGCTGAACTGATCACGAACCGCTGGAGCGCGGACAGGAAGACAACGCGCCCAGGGGAACCTCGATCTGATACCATCTGGCGCCGGGGCCCTCAGCTCCGGCGTTTTTATTTTGCCCGATGGGCACGGCGTGCACGTTCCGCAGAGACCCCGTATGATCCGACTGTCAGCCGCACTTGACCGGCTTGTCACCAGCCCCCCCCCCCGATCTACCGGGCATCATCATGAAGGACCGGATCATGAGGCTTCGTCACAAACTCCGGCTGGCCTTCACCACGCTGCTATGGACTGGCTTGGCTGCCGCAGCCAACACGGCAATCGCACAACCAGCCCCGGCATCAACCGAGAGCGAGGGCAAGGTCAGCACCAGGAAACCGGTATCAGCGGTCCTGCCGCCGGGCTTCGTGACGGCCACCCTCGATGTGGAAGGCCCTCGTGCCGGAAAAATTCGGGGTTATGTCCTGCGCCCACCCACCATCGGGCCGGAAGTCAAAGTCCCTGCCATCATCGCCCTCCACGGCTGCGGTGGCCCGCTCAATCGCAAAGGCCGCCTGAGCGCACGCCATAGGGCATGGGCGAAGCTGCTGACCTCGTGGGGCTATGCCGTCATTTTTCCGGACAGCTTCAATCCAAGAGGGTTCCGGGAAATCTGCAGGGTTCGCGCCCGGGAACGCCCCATCAAGGCAGGACAGCGCTTCCACGATGCCGCTGCGGCCATGAAATGGCTGAAGGCACAAGCTGGAATTGACGCGAACCGCATCGCCATCCTCGGCTGGTCGAATGGCGGCTCGGCAACGCTCCATGCGGCCTCGTCCAGGACCAGCTTGCCAGCGCCCGATGCCCGCGTTGCTATCGCCTTCTACCCTGGCTGCCGGGTCCCGGCTCGCAACCCCGATTGGCGCTCGCGCATCCCGCTGACGATCCTGATTGGCGCATCCGACAACTGGACCAGACCCGAGCATTGCCGCCGGCTGGCACGCCACGACCCTGGCATAAGGCTCATAGAATACCCCGGTGCGGTTCATGGCTTCGATGCCCCCAATTCCCCTCGCCGGACACGTCACGACGCCGCCGTCGCATCCGATCCCGAATCCGGCGTGGAGGTGGGCACGGATCCCAAGGCACGCGCCGCCGCAATCGCCGAGGTCAAATCGATCCTGCAACAGGCATTCAGCAACAAACGCTGACCTATAGCGTTTCCGCTTCAGGCGGGAACGCTCACGCCGCGGCTGTGGCTCAGGCAGCCAGCCCCGCCGCCTTGGAGCACCCAGCCGAAGGCTGATACCGCGCGTGCACGCCAACAAGCCAGACCGAGTGAGGCTTTACCGGAATTGGTGTAGTTGGATGCGACCGAAGCTCAGAGCTTGAAGTAGTCCGGGCGTCCCGTCGGCCATGGATCACCCCACAACTGCTGGCCACCATCAACGGTCAACACTTCGCCGGTGATGAACTTTGCCGAAGGCGCGGCCAGATACACGCAGGCTTCGGCGACGTCCCAGGCATCACCCACGCGCTTCATTGGATTGGCTTCCTTGTAGGTCGCCGCCCCTTCCGGGGAATAGTGCGCGAACCCGGTCGATTCCAGGCAGCCCGGCGCAACGCAATTGATGCGGATGTTGTCCGGCGCCCACTCGACAGCAACCGACTTCGACACATAGGTTACGCCCGCCCGCGAGGCGGCGGTGTGCGCAATGCCCGGCATCCCGCGCCAGAAATCGGCAACGATATTCACGATCACACCTGGCCTGGTCCGCTCCATCCACGCCCGCGCCGCCGCCTGCATCATGTACCAGGTGCCATTGAGGTTGTTATCGATGACCGCGTTCCAGCCCTTCGGCTTGAAGTCGATCGCGGCTTGCGGAAACTGCCCACCTGCGTTGTTCACGAGAACATCGAGCCGACCGAAAACCTGCCAGACCTCGGAAATGAACACGTTGTCGGCTTCCGGATCGCGAATATTGAACAAGGCGTGATGGACCCGCCCACCAAATCCCTCGAGAAATTCCCGCGCAGCGGTTACCCGCTCCTCGTTTCGCCCCGTGATCACCAGATCGGCGCCAAGCCGCGCAAACAGCGTCGCAATAGCCAAGCCGAATCCAGATCCCGCCCCCGTGACAACGACCACTTGCCCCTTGAAGAGATCTGACCGGTAGACAGTCTCGAGCTTTGCGAGTTCCTCTTTCGTGAAGCCGAAATGATCCGCACCTTCGATCGCCATGCCTGACCCGCCCTCGCAACACCTCATTGATCAAGTCATAGCATGCCGAAGGTGCCCGGCAACCGAAGGGCGGCAAGAAAGAATAACGGGCCGGAAAGACCAGCCCGTCACATCAAACCGATGATGATGCACGCCCGCCTATCTCTTCCGCTTCCGCGGCGCCGGCTCATCATCCGAAAAGCCGAACCCCGAGAACAGCGAGGATAATGGCGCTGTCGCGCTCACGCCGGAATAGTTCGAGACCACCCGCACTCTCGTGCCCACATGGGCAAGCGTCGCCAGATGCATGACGTGCTTGTTCATCATGCGGAAGCATCCCGATGATGACGCCCGACCGATGGAGCGTGGACTGTTGGTGCCATGGATACGGTAGACCGAGTTGCCCAGATAGAGAGCCTTGGCGCCAAGCGGGTTCTCGATGCCGCCGGAGACGGTGATCGGCAACCCCGGCTGTCTCTGCCTCATCTCAGGGGGCGGCGTCCAGGAAGGCCAGGCCGCAATGCGGCTGATCCGTTCCGTACCGGTCCAGGTGAAGCCTTGCCGGCCAACTGAAATGGGATATGCATAGGCCCGCTGTCCGGACAGGACATAGTAGAGCTTGCGGCCATGGGTATCGATGATGATGGAGCCCGGCTGCTCCTTGCGGCTGAGGTACACGACAGGCGGTTTCTCAGGTGAGATGTTGGGCCTCGCG
>JBKDZY010000530.1:0-4729 GCA_047971765.1 Hyphomicrobiaceae bacterium
TCGCGGAGGGCCCGGCCGCAGGGCGCTACGGCCCGTGAGCGCAACCCACGCTGACTCGCGCCGGGACGGCCATCAACGCAATATTAACCGAACCCACTCAATACTTTGAATCGATGGCGCGGTCTGCGTCGTGGGTGTCGGCCGGGTGACAGCAATACCCATTCGGGTTCCTCGGCGCCTGGGTGCAGACCGCTGCCGATTGGTAGCGGGTGGGTTCGGATGTTCACGGAGAGGAAAGGTCAGTTCTGGTGGCGCGCGACGGAACCTATTCCGACGCGGCCGGAACCTCTCGCCCCCGCGGATCCCTATACGCCTCCCCCCGTCCAGCACCAGCCGGTGCCTGCTCCCGCGCCGCAGGCACCGCGCGAGACCGCCTGGTTCCGACCCGACGCCGACGCACACCGCGCGCCCGTTGATGGTCCACTGGAGCTGTCGATCGCGCCGGAGCGAAAGCGCCCGAACGACCACCGCGAAGTCTTCGAGGAGAGTTCGGCAGATGACGGCTGGCCCGAGGCGCCGCCCGTGTCCGCAACCCGCAAGGGCGCTATCCGCGCACGCAAGCCCGTCTCGGCCAGGTTCAAGGTGACAGCCGCCGGCGTGTTGGGCGCAGCCATGTTCGCAATCCTGACCGGCTTCGGCCGTGATGTCCGCCCCGTGGTGCCGCTCAGCCGTCAGATCGATGCACTGCTTGCACGCTCTGGACTGGCGATCAACGAGGTCGCCGTCACCGGGCACGTCAACACCAGTGAAAGCGATGTGTTTCGCGCCATCGGTACGTTGAATGGCTCCATTCTGACGTGGGATCTCGAAGCCGCCCAGCATCGCATCGAAAGCCTTCCCTGGGTCAAGTCGGCCGCGTTGACGCGCATCTGGCCCGACAAGCTGAAGGTCGCCATCACCGAGCGCGAACCCGCCGCCGTCTGGTTCGACGGTGCAAAGCGTCGGCTGGTCGATACCACCGGACGCGAACTCGGTGACGTCGGCGGGCGCGCCACGGCCACATTGGCGAGAATTGCCGGCGATGGAGCGCCAGGCGCCCTCGCGTCCCTGCTGCGTGTCCTGGCCCGCCATCCCGAGATTGCCGCCGACGTTGACATGGCGATCCGCAAGGGGCGCCGCCGTTGGGACCTTGCCATGAAAAGCGGTCTGCTCGTTCGTTTCGCCGCTGACCGTCTCGATGCCGGATTGGCGCGTTTCGCGGCGCTTCGCGATCGTCATGCCGACGTGTTGCGGGCCGCCCGCACCGTCGATCTGCGCCTGCCGGCCCGCATCGCCATCGGTCCCGATGCCGTGCCGCTTCCCTATCCGCCCCGCAACACCGACCAGGCTGCCACCGCAGCCCCGCTGAAGGGAGGGCGGCGTGGCTAGACCCCATTCCTCACGCGCCAGCCGCGATGCGGTTGGCGTCATCGACATCGGAACGGCAAAGGTCTGCGCCGCGGTAGCCTTGCCGGACGCGGACGGCCGCCAGACGCTGCTCGGGCTCGGCCATCAGCGGTCCCGTGGCATCAAGTCCGGCACCATCATCGACGCGGATGAGGCCGAGTATGCCATCCGCACCGCCGTCGGTCAGGCCGAGCGCATGGCCGGCATCAGCTTCGACCGGGTCATCGTATCGCTGTCGTCCGGCCGCATGCGCTCGACCAGTTTCATCGCCCGCGCGCCGGTCGACAACGGCATCGTGACGGATCGCGACATCGACAGGATCCTCTCGGCTGGTGAGGCATGGCTCGACCGCTCCGGGCGTGCCTCGATCCAGCTCACCCATTCTGATTGGAGCCTCGATGGCGTCGCCGGCATCACCGATCCGCGCAAACTGGCAGGCCGCGAGCTTGCCGCCGAGTTGACGGCTATCACCGCCGATGAAGGACCCGTGCGCAACCTGTTGGGGTTGGTCGAGAAATGCCACATGCTGGTGGAGCGTATCGTTGCGGCGCCCTACGCGAGCGCGCTCGCCGTTACCACCGAGGTCGAGCGCCAGCAGGGCGTGCTGACCATCGAGATGGGCGCCGGCGTCACCTCCATTGCCGCGTTTTGCGGCGATCGCCTGGTCCACATCGACACCGTTCCGGTCGGGGGCAACCATGTCACCTTCGATATTGCCCGTGAACTTGTCACTTCGGTGCCCGAGGCCGAGCGGATCAAGACGCTCTACGGTTCATTGCTGCCGGTCTCGTCCGATATTTCGGACCTGATCACCTATCCGGTTGCCGGCGGCGACGAGCCCGATGCCCGCCACGAGACCTCGAAAGCACATATCCGCGAGATCGTGACACCACGCATCAAGGGCCTGTTCCAGCTTTTGACCGAACGCATCACGGAAGCGGGCCTCGATCACGGGATCATGCGCCGCATCGTGCTGACCGGTGGCGCAAGCCAGCTGCTCGGCATCGACCGGCTGTGTTCCGAACGGTTCGGAGGGACGGTTCGCATCGGGCGGCCGCAGCCCGTCGGCGGCATGAACCAGAGCCTGTGCACGCCGGCGTTTTCGACCGTTCTGGGGCTGCTGGATGTAGCGGCCCAGCCGCCGGAACGGAGCCGTCGCCGGGACAGCCGTGCGCTGCCCGAGCGTGGGTATCTCCATCGCGTCGAGCGTTGGATCAGGGAGAGTTTTTGAACCAGCACCCACCTTGCAGATGAGGTGGCGCGGAAAAAGAAGCAGGCCATGTCGGTCCCGGAAAGCAGGCCGGCAGGAGACAGATGCGCAAGGGAACAAATCGAGCTGTCCTCACGTGACGGCTTGAGCAGTAGTGGAAGGATGCGAGGCAGATGAGCATTAATCTCGAGTTGCCCAAGCTTATGGAATTGACGCCACGCATCGTCGTCGTGGGCGTCGGCGGTGCAGGCGGAAACGCGATCAACAACATGATCGAGTCCGGTCTCACCGGTGTCGAATACGTTGCCGCCAACACCGATGCGCAGGCCCTTCTGGCCTCGAGTGCCGAGCGGCAGATCCAGCTCGGTGTCAACCTGACCGAAGGTCTGGGCGCAGGCTCCAAGGCGGAAATCGGCGAGGCCGCCGCCGAGGAGGCGATCGACGAGATCCGCACGCACATCGGCAATGCGCACATGGTGTTCATCGCCGCCGGCATGGGCGGTGGCACGGGCACGGGCGCCGCGTCCGTGATTGCTCGCGTGGCCCGCGAAATGGGCATCCTCACCGTCGGCATCGTCACCAAGCCGTTCCAGTTCGAGGGTACCCGCCGCCAGCGCACTGCCGAAGCCGGCATCGCGGAGCTGCGCAAGTTCGTCGATACCCTGATCGTCATTCCCAACCAGAATCTGTTCCGCATCGCGACTGAAAAGACCACGTTCGCCGAAGCCTTCCTGCTGGCCGACAAGGTGCTCTATTCGGGGGTGGCCTGCATCGTCGATCTGATCGTCAAGGACGGTCTCATCAATCTCGACTTCGCCGATGTGCGCACCATCATGAGCGGCATGGGCGCTGCCATGATGGGAACCGGCGAGGCCAGCGGCGAGCGCCGCGCCATGCGCGCCGCCGAGGAAGCCATCGCCAATCCGCTGCTCGATGAAATGAGCCTGAAGGGCGCACGCGGCGTCCTGCTGTCCATTATTGGTGGCCACGACATGACCTTGTTCGAGGTCGACGAAGCGGCAAGCCGTGTCCGCGAGGAAGTCGATCCCGACGCCAACATCATTGTCGGCGCGACATTCGACGATGACATGGGAGATCGCATCCGCGTTGCCATTGTCGCGTCCGGAATGGGAGGAAACGCCGAGACGGCCGTGCCGCGGCCCGCACAACAAGCGGTCCCGCCCGGGGGCGATGCGACCAAGGCGCGTGAGCCCGCCATGGCACCGCCGCTGCCGCCCGTCGGCAGGCCTCAGGCTGGCGCGCAAGCCGAGCATGTGGCCGGTTGGCCGCCACCCGTGGCCCCGCCGTTCGGCGGCCAGCCATCGCAACCGGTCCGGCCCGCGGCGACGACGGAAAATCGCCCGCCCCTGCCGCCGCAGGGCAATGGTCAAGGCTCCGCATCCAATGAACTGTGGCGTGCGCCGGGCAATGTCGTGATCGAGCAGGCGCCCGTCCGCCGTCCCCCGCCCGCGAGAACGGCGCAAGAGTCAAGCGCTGATTCGTCGGTTTCGAATTTCGAGCCCTTTACGCCGGCCCCGCCGCATGACTTGCGAAGGCAACCGTCAAGCCGGGTCCCCCCGATTGATGAGTTCCCCGCTGTGGGGCAGAGGGAATATCATGCCAAAGCAGGACGTTACGATCAGCCTCCGGCGTCTCCACAGCATCGCCGTGATTCTCTCGATCGCCCCTCTTTGGCACACCAGCAGCGGCCAAATCGGCCCGCGCCGCCCCTCGATCATGACGAATATCCCGAGCGTCTGGTCGCTGGATTGAGTGCAAGGGTTGGAAAATTTCTCAATAGAAACAGATAGTTGAAAATGACGAAGGCCAATCATTGCAGGAAAGTAACACAACGAAAGAAAGCGTGATTTGGCCTCCGTATGGTAAATACGTAGTGTCTCGCTCACGAGATTCATCGAATCGGGTTATTCGCGGCGGGGAAAGATTGGCACCTGAGGGTGCTGGCCGCGACAAACCGGACAAGCGGTTTGATGATGTCTATGGGGGCGGTGACGCTTAGTACAGGCCACAAGGTCGGCGTGCGTTAACCGCGGGGATCTGAGGGACGGCGCAACATGTCGAAGCGATTTATTGGCGCTCGCCAAACAACGCTCGTACGTGAAATTGTTATTG
>JBKDZY010000531.1:0-1636 GCA_047971765.1 Hyphomicrobiaceae bacterium
GAAGCAGACGATCGCCAAATATCCACCCGGCAAGGAAGCTTCCGCGGTGTTGCCCGTGCTGTGGCGCGCGCAGGAACAAAACGAAGGCTGGCTACCCGAGCCGGCGATCCGCTATGTCGCCGACATGCTGGGCCTGGCTTATATTCGCGTGCTCGAAGTGGCGACGTTCTACACGATGTTTCAGCTCTCACCGGTAGGCAAGAAGGCGCATGTGCAGGTTTGCGGCACGACGCCGTGCATGCTGCGCGGTGCAGAAGACCTCATCAAGGTCTGCAAATCCAAGATCCATCACGACCCCCATCACCTCTCCGCGGATGGTGATTTTTCCTGGGAAGAAGTGGAGTGCCTTGGCTCTTGTGCGAATGCGCCCATGGTGCAGATCTGGAAAGACACCTATGAGGACTTGACGCCCGAGCTATTTGAAAAGCTGTTGGAGGGGTTCGCCAAGGGCAAACCCCCCAAGGCCGGCTCGCAGATCGGGCGGACCGCATCGTGTCCGCAAGGCGGGGCAACGACGTTGTCGGATCCCTCGCTCTACGACGGTTCGACGATCGGTGCATGGCAGAAGCGGTTCGCCGACACGGCCACCAAAGCGGCTGGCACGTCCGGTGTCGGGGGGGCTGCGGTCGCCGCCGTTCCTGCTGCTCCGGCCCCGGCTCTTGCTCCGGCCCCTGCCGCGGCTGAGGCCCCTGCTGCCAACCCCCCAGGCAAGGCGCCAGAGCTTCTCAAGGCGCCGCGCGAGGGTAAGGGGGACGACCTGACGCTGATCTGGGGCGTTGCCGAAAAGCTCCAAAAGCAGCTCAACGACATGGGGATCTGGCACTTCGACCAGATCGCCAAGTGGTCGCCTGATGAGGTCGCCTGGTTTGAAGCCACGATGCAGGGCTTCAAGGGGCGCGTGGGGCGCGACAAATGGATCGAGCAGTGCCACAAGCTGGCGCAGGGCTGGCGGCCGGATACTGCTGCCGGCGAGCGGCCCAAGGAGTAGCAGCGCCATGAGGGATATGGGTGCGCAGGAATTCTGGGAGCTGAGATAGAGCCATGCTGGCTGACAAAGATCGAATCTTCCGCAACATTTACGGCTTCCACGACAGTGGACTTGACGCGGCGATCAAGCGAGGCGCTTGGGATGGGACGAAGTTCTTCATCGACCAGGGGCATGACTGGATCATCAACGAGGTGAAGGCGTCGGGCCTGCGCGGCCGCGGCGGCGCCGGCTTTCCACCCGGGCTCAAGTGGTCGTTCATGACCAAGAACGATCCCCGTCCGAGCTATCTTGTGGTCAATGCAGACGAGTCCGAACCCGGATCATGCAAGGATCGCGAAATCCTGCGCAACGATCCACAACTCCTGATCGAGGGCATGCTGCTGGCCTCGTTCGCGATGCGTGCACACACCGCCTTCATCTATTTTCGTGGCGAATACATCCGCGAGCGCGAACGTTTCCAGCGTTCGGTGGACGAGGCTTATGGCGCCAAGCTGATCGGCAAGGGCAACAAGCATGGCTGGGATTTCGACATCGTCGTGCATCATGGTGGCGGCGCCTATATCTGCGGTGAGGAAACCGCGCTCATCGAGAGTATCGAGGGCAAGAAGGGGCAGCCGCGCCTGAAGCCGCCATTTCCTGCCGGTTGCG
>JBKDZY010000532.1:0-11217 GCA_047971765.1 Hyphomicrobiaceae bacterium
CGCCGAGGGCCTTGGTCACGGTTCCAACGGCTCTCTGGATGAGGTTCGAGCGATCGTAGAACGTCTCGATGCGGACACCCTCGGGCAGGCCGGCCTGGAGTTTCGCGAGACGGTCCCGGACGCTCTGGACGATCGAACTGGCATCGGCACCGCGCAGGGAGAGCACAAGCCCTTCTACCGCCTCGCCATTTCCGTCCCGTGTCACCGCGCCGTATCGGGTCAGGCTGCCGATATGGACCCGGGCAACATCGCTGACGCGGAGAATACGCCCGCCCGCCTTCTTCAGCACAATCTGCCCCAGATCGGCCGGTGTCTGTATGGCGCCCTGGACGCGGACCACAAGCGCCTTCTCGCCATCGCCGAGGCGGCCCGCACCGTCGTTGCGGTTGCCCGCCTCGATGGCTTTCTTTAACTCGGCGATGCCGATGCCTGCTGCCGCGAGGGCTGCCGAATCCGGGACGACCTCGAATGTGCGGACATAGCCGCCCAGCGCGTTGACATCGGCCACGCCGGGAATGGTGCGCAGGGCCGGCCTGACCGTCCAGTCAAGCAGGCTACGGCGCTCGGCGAGCGAGAGGTCACCGCCCTCGATCGTGAACATGAAAACATCGGAAAGCGGGGTAGAGACGGGAGCCAACCCGCCTTCAACACTGTCGGGCAACTCGCCGCGCACTGCCGCCAGACGCTCGGCGACCTGCTGGCGGGCCCAATAGATGTCCGTGCGATCATCGAAATCCAGCGTGATGTCGGCAACAGCATATTTCGCCATCGACCGCAGGATGGTTTGCCCGGGAATACCCAGAAGCTCCATCTCGACGGGCTGGATGACGCGCACCTCGACCTCCTCGGGCGTCATGCCCGGGGCCTTCATGATGAGCTTGACCTGCACCGGGGAGATGTCCGGGAACGCATCGATCGGCAACGTGCGGAAGGCGTAGCCGCCAAGTGCCGCCAGCATGGCGGATGCAAGAAGCATGAAGACGCGTTGCGTCAGCGAGAATTCGACGAGGCGAGCCAGCATGGGATCAATGAGCGTTCAGGATGGCTTCGAGTTCAGGAAGGCCGGACTCCGCGACCATCTCGCCCGGCGCCAACCGGCCAACGATGGTCGCAACCGTCAAGGACTTGCCGCGCAGGTCCACCGCGCGCAGAGAGAACCCGCTCTTGATCCGGGCGAAGACGGCATAGCCGCCGCCGATCCAGGTCACCGCGTTGGCGGGTACCTCGAGCATCCCGGTGACAGCCGCCCGCGAAATGGTGATGGTCACCATCTGACCGGGGAGCAGATGCGACCCCCTCGCCACCTCGGCAATCAACCGGACCGAATGCGTGAGCTTGTCGAGGGTATGTCCGATGGAAATGATCCTGCTCTTTTGACCGCCCTCGATGGCCACATCGTCACCAGCCTTGATGCGCTCGGCCAAGGCCCCGGGCACCTGCGCCTCCAGCCACAACTGCGAACTGGTGTCGATCGTCACGGCGGCCGCCATCGCGGAAATCGGCTGGCCGATCTCGAACAGTGTCTCGGCGACCTTGCCGTCAGCGGGCGCGCGAATGACATAGCGCCCGCCGCCGAGGCGCTCGATGCCTCCGATGGAGATTGCCGCCTTGTGTTGCGTGACGACAGCGCGGATCTTCTCGACCTGCGCTTCCGCTTCGGCGGCCAGCGTCGGGCTCCAGATCTTCTTGTCGGCCAGCGCGCGCTTGCGCTCGGCGACGGCGAGCGCGGCCTGCAGTTCCGCCTCGGACTGCGACAGGCGGCCTTCCGCCTCCAGCAGTTCACGGCTTGCAATCCGGGCGATCGGATCTCCCGCCTTGATCTTCTGCCCTGGCAGCGCGTCCATCTGGACAAGCGTCCCGGCAAAGGGAGCGGGGACCCCGATGCGGGCGTTGGCTGCGGGGATGACCGTTGCCGGCAGCAGCGCGATCGCCTCGCTTTGCGCCGTGCGGACCTCGGCAAGCTTGATGCCGAGACTGGTCATCTGGGCGGCAGTGACGGAGATGTCTTTCGCAAGCGAGCAATTCAGTGGCACTGTCATCAGGGCGAATGCGAAACTCCCCAACACTATGCGATGCATGATGTGCCTCCATCGGCCTGAATATGTTTCATCGGGGCGATAGCAAGCGAACCTGAAACGGGGGTGAATTCGAGGGGCGTGTGCGCCCGCGCCGCATTCAGGTTGATTTCAGCTGGGCCAGCGACAATGGGTCGGCAACACGCAGGACGGAGTCTTGGATCGCCATGCGCATTCTGCTCATCGAGGATGACGACGACATCGCGAGCCGGCTCGTGCGTGGTCTCACCAGTGCCGGCTTCACGGTCGAACGCGTCGACAACGGCCGGGATGGATACACACTTGGTGCCGACACAGATTTCGACGCCGCCATCCTGGATCTCGGCCTACCGGAAATGGAGGGCCTCACCGTGCTGAAACGCTGGCGCGCGCAAGGGGTGAATACGCCGGTGCTGGTGCTGTCGGCACGCGGAACATGGCCGGAGAAGGTCGAAGGCTTGAACGCCGGGGCGGACGACTACATCACCAAGCCCTTCCATGTCGACGAGATCGGTGCACGCCTCAAGGCGTTGATCCGGCGGGCGGCGGGCCACGCCGCGGCAAAACTGCAGCATCGCGATGTTGCCCTCGATACCGCAACCGGCGCCGTCACGCGCGCAGGCGAGCCGGTCGAGCTTACAGCGCGGGAGCTGAAGATGCTGACCTACTTCATGCACCGCGTTGGCCGTATCATTCCCCAATCCGAGCTTGCCGAGCATCTCTATGCGCTCGAACAAACCCGTGAGTCGAATACCATCGAGGTGTACGTGAGCCGTCTGCGGCGCAAGTTCGGCGCCGATCTCATCAAGACGGTGCGCGGCCTCGGTTACCGGATGGGCTAGAGACCGACTTTCCATGTCACTCAAAACAAGACTGATCAGCGCCGCGGCGCTCTGGATCGTGATCGGCCTCGTTCTTGCTGGCGTTCTGTTGTCAGCAATCTTTCGCCAGCATGTCACGGTGCAGTTCTACGACGAGCTGCACGTCCACCTGAAGGAGCTGGAGCGGCTGGTTCACACATCGCCCGACGGGCTGCGTCTCGACAGGCCGCTGTCGGACCCGCGCTACGAAGAGGCAAACTCCGGCTACTACTGGGAAATCAAGAAAGGGAGCCAGGTTCTCGCCCGCTCGGCATCGCTCGCCGGGCCGGTTCTGCCGCTCCCCAACGACCAGCACAGCGATGTCGGCGTCCATCACTACCACATCCATGGGCCAACCGGCGCGCTGCTGGTCGCCGAGAAATCAGTCTGGCCCACCGCGTCGGCCGCGCCGCTGCAATTCGCGATCGGCACCGACAAGCGCCATCTCGATGGGGTGATCGCCGGCTTCAACCTGATGCTGTTCTGGTCGCTCGGCGCTTTCGCCGCCACTATGATCCTGGCTTCGGTGGCGCTGATCGCCTTTGCCCTCAACCCCTTGAAGCAACTGCAGACCGCACTCGCGCACGTTCGCTCCGGAGAGACGCAGCAGCTTGCCGGGCGCTTCCCGCTGGAAGTCCAGCCGCTCGTCGACGAACTCAATGGCCTGCTGGACTCGACCGCACAGCTCGTGCAACGGGCGAGGACCCAAGCGGGCAACATGGCGCACGGCCTGAAGACATCATTGGCGATCCTGACGGACGAGGCCGCGACCTTGAAATCCCAGGGCGTGACCCGAACGGCCGACACGTTGATGACCCAATGCCGGCGGATGCAAGCCCACATCGACTACCAGATCGCACGGGCCCGGGCGGTCGCCATGAGATCGGTGCCCGGCACCATCGCTTCCGGTGCCAAAGTGGCGGGAGACATCATGAGCGCGTTGCGGCGGCTGCACGCCGATCGCAACCTGACATGCACTGTGGATCTTGCCGATGACCTGACTGTGGCCGTGGATCCGCAGGATCTCAGCGAAATGCTGGCCAATCTCGCAGACAATGCCTGCATCTATGCGCGGGCGCAGGTGAAGATCCGGCAGGCCGAGCCGACCCGCCCCGGTTTCATTGCAATCGTGATCGAGGATGATGGGCCAGGGCTTCCGCCGGAGGCGTACGAGGCCGTGTTCATTGTCGGCGAGCGGTGGGACAGCCGAAAGCCCGGCAGCGGCCTGGGACTGACAATCGTTCGCGACCTCGCCCGCCTTTATGGTGGTGACGTCGCCCTCGGGCGCTCGGGTCTTGGCGGTCTCGAGGTCGTGCTGTTGCTACCGGCGCCAACACCCATCGCCGCCGCCCGTGGCTGATCGCGGTTGAAGCTGCCTCCGGGCACCGGCCTGTGGACATCTTCGCGCGTGGCCTCGCACGCCTGTTTTCTGCCGCTGCCGGCCCTTCCGGAGCCATGGCTCAACACCCGAGTGGCAATGCATCGGGGATGGGCGTGACAGGCCACCTTGTATTTATGGTTGCGATAATGATAATCGCTAAACCTGTGAGGGAATAATCCTGTCTCGATCCTGGTGCACGAGCGGGTACGGCAAGGCTTCTGATCGTGCATCCAGTGATCACGAGGCGTCCGGGGGGAGGAACGGAAATGCGGGACTCATTTCAAGTCGTTCATGTTGTGCGCTCGCTGAAGCAAGATGAGGCAGACGGCCTCCCGCGCAAACTTCCCGGGCGTGACCGACGCAACGGACATGCCTAGCCCCTTGTGGGGCCACAGCTTTGGACGCGACCTCACTCTGCCAGCACGGAACGTCCCCATGAAATCCGCCAGCTACAAGCTGCACCAAGGCAGACGTGTGCGTCTCACGGCCAGTGCCGGGCCGTCAGGGACGGCAATACCGCGCCGGGAGCCGCACGGCCAAGCCGCCGTTCTCGGAAAGCGCCTGGGAGGCAAGAATGAACCCTGAGGTCAGCGTCATCATTCCCGTCTACAATCGCGAACGCACGATTGCGCGCGCCATCTGCAGCGTGCTCAAGCAGTCCTACCAGAACTTCGAAATCATCGTTGTCGACGACGCCTCTGTCGACTCGACCATCGCCGTGGTGGAAGGCCTGCACTGCGACCGCATCACCGTTCTCCAGCACGACCACAACAGGGGTACCGCGGCCGCGCGCAACAGCGCAATCTGCTTGGCGCGGGGCGACTATATCGCGTTTCTCGACTCCGATGACGAGTGGTTTCCCGGCAAGCTTGAAGCGCAGATTGCAGCGCTGCACACGCCGTCCATCGGGACTGACGTCTGCTGCACGGGGGTGGTCCTTCATCTCGCCGACCGCGGCATCTGGCGCGGTCACCTGCTGACCGCGCCCACCGACTGGCAGAGGCAGCTCGCACTGGGCTGTGGCGAGCGACCGGGCAGCACGCTGTTGGGCAAGCGTGACGTGTTCGAGAGTGTTGGGCTATTCGACGAGTCGCTGCGGCGGTTCGAGGACTGGGACTGGATGCTGAGATTCGCATCGTTCGGCGGCCGGGTGCTGGTCCTCCCTGGCCCGCTTGCGCATGTGTACAATACGCGCGCGCGCCATGGAGAGCAGACCGAGCGATCGGCAATCCGCTTCCTGAAAAAGCATCGTCAGAAATTCGACGCGCTCGACCCGTCGGACCGCCGCCAATCGCTCTGCGACCTGTGGATGCAGATTGCAACGACCTATGCCCTCGAAGGACGTCTCATCGATGCTGCACGTCTGTCCCTTCGGGGGCTCGGGCAGCGGCCAATCCATGCAACGCGGAGGCTGGCCGGACATGCCAAGGACTACGTCGCACTTCGGCGCAGAGAGTAGGCCGTAGCGCATCAGCTTGTCCCTGGAGCTTCTGCACTTCCAGCCTTATCGGGACCGCAACATTGCCGGATTGACTGCCATCCTCTCACAACAATTGAAATGATTATTTCACCAGGCGCAATATTTGGACATTCCAGCAAAATGTGCTAGGTAGTGCTTCGATTTTACGAACAGTAGAATCCTTATCCGAAACTAAAAAGGAAATAATAAAGGATGATGTTGGAAGAACGTGACACTCGGACAGAAGAAGAAACAAATACTATTGAAATAAGAACGCCAGATATACCGTCAATACAGACCGCACAACCGCACCCCGAACAAGAGACATCTGCAGGCCCTGCTGATGACGCGACCGCTATTTGGCCGGCCGTCCATTCACGCGGTTCCAGCCTGCGCGTGGTTCGCAATCCCTTGCGGATCGCCAAGTAGTCCTGAGCGGATCATCCGAGCCCATCGCATGAGCGCATGGCTGTCCGGGTTCACCACTGGGCAGCCATTCATGTTATGAGTACGGGCATGTTATGAGTGCAGGCATGCGGATCTCGTGACTGCACAACGGCCACTGTCATATCCTGGTTTGACGCCTGTTGCAGAACGGCCAAGCCGCAGCGCAGCTTCGCTGCGTCCTTCTTGGCGCCCGGGCGCCCGATGACAGTGTCATTCACTCGCGCAACCGCGCTTGTTCGGACATGTTGCCACTTGCCCCATCGCAGGGGACTGGCATCCGTTCGACAACCCGATCATAAACCCCATTGCCAACGGCATGTGCTGCCGCAGCAGACGATTGACAGGACGAATTTTCATGGACCAGACGCCCGCTCCCTCCGACAGTAGCGCTGAAACTGCCTCATCCAAGCCGCAGACGGCGGGCCAGGCACTGGCGCGTGCCAGCCTTACGGTCCGCCGCGCCACGCTCGCCGATGTCGAGGCCATCGCTGCCCTGAGCCGGCGCATCTATCATCCCCAGCCGGCGCTGAACGTGCAGATGATCAGAGGTGAAATCAACAATTTCCCCCAGGGCCAGTTCGTCGCCGAATACGATGGCGAGATCGTGGGCTATTGCGCCACTTTCATCATCGCCGAGCGCTTCGCCCTCAGGCCGCACAAATGGCATGAGATCACCGGCAACGGGTTTGCCTCGCGGCATGATCCCAAGGGAGACTGGCTCTATGGCATGGACGTTTCCGTCGATCCGACCCGTCGGCGACTGAGGATCGGGCAACGGCTCTACAATGCCCGCAAGGCGCTCTCGCAGGAACTGGGCCTCAAGGGCATTGTCTTCGGCGGCCGCATGCCGGGTTATCTGCGCCGCATTCGCGAGTTCGCTTCGCCGGAAGAGTATCTGGAAGCCGTCAAGGAGCGGCATTTCCGCGATCCTGTCATCAATTTCCAGATCGCACAGGGCTTCGAGCCCATCGGCGTCCTCAAGGGCTACGATCCGGGTGATCGCGAGTCCCTCGGAAACGCGACCCTGATGGTGTGGCGCAACCCCGAATACGACGATGCGGCGCCAAAGGACACCCGCTCTCTTTCGTTGCAGCAGAAGGTGCGCGTGGCAACCGTGCAATACCAGATGCGCGGCATCAAGGACCGCGAGGAATTCCGTCGCCAGGTTGCCTATTTCGTCGATGTGGCAGCCGACTATAAATCGGACTTCGTCGTGCTCCCGGAGCTGTTCACGCTGCAACTTCTGTCGCTTGAAAAAGAGCCGCTTCCACCGCTCAAAGGCATCGAACGCATCACCACCTACACCGAATGGTTCGTGGAGTTCATGCGCTCGCTTGCGATCTCGCACAACATCAACATCATCGGCGGAACGCATCCAACGCGCATCTCCGAGGACGAGATCCGGAACATCGCCTACGTGTTTCTCCGTGATGGCGCCGTCTACCGTCAGGACAAGATCCATCCCACGCCCAGCGAGGCCTACTGGTGGAACATCAAGGGCGGCAACGATGTGGACGTCATCAACACCGACTGCGGCCCCATCGGCGTGCTTGTCTGCTATGATTCGGAATTTCCCGAACTGGCGCGCCATCTCGCCGACCAGGGCGCCATGCTCCTGTTCGTGCCCTTCTGCACTGACGACCGGCGCGGGTTCCTGCGTGTCCGCTATTGCTGCCATGCGCGGGCGATCGAGAACCAGATGTATGTCGTCATGTCAGGTGTCTGCGGGAACCTGCCGAATGTCGAGAACATGGACATCCACTATGCGGAAAGCGCGATCCTGACACCGTGCGACATTCCCTTCGCGCGTGACGGCGTTGCAGCCGACACGGCGGCCAATACCGAGACCATCGCGATTGCGGATCTCAGGATGTCCGACCTCACGGTGGCACGACGCGAAGGAAGCGTGCGGAATTTTCTCGACCGGCGCTTCGATCTCTACCGCGTCACATGGCAGGGCGATCAGGCTTCCCGCGGCCTGCTCACGAAAAAGGACTGACCCACGCGCGCACAACCAAGTCCGGCAGAAACGGAATTGGTTGTGCTGCCGCACTCACGCACCATCGAGACCGGTACCGCTTTTCATCCCCCTCAAGGTCCTGCCAGTCCTTGTGCCGGAGCCTCGGCGGGATCTTCCATCAATTCGGAAAGAAGTATCTTCAGCTCGCACCTCACACCTTCGGGTGGAAAGGTCAGCTTCACCTCGGCATCCATTTGATGCGCCGGCAGTTCCCGGATGACACTCACGCCAATTCCGGCTTTCGCGGGTTCGATCACCCTTGGTCCATTTTCCTCGCGCCATTCGATCCTGACGACATGTTGCCGGCCAGTGCCGGTTTCAATCCGCCATGACACGTGAACGCGGCCATTGCTGGCGCTCAGCGCACCGTATTTCACCGCGTTGGTCGTCAACTCGTTGATGACCATGCTGAGTGCCTGTGCCGCGTCGCGTTTCACGAACACCGGCGGTCCGTCGATCACGAAATTGCCGGAGCTCGCGAAGGCCTCGATCTGCGTTTCGATGACATGACGAAGCTCTGCACCGGAAATCGTCGTCAGGCTGAGAAGATCATGCGCGCGCGCCATCGATTGGATACGGCTCTGGACGGCGTTGCGGTAACAATCAACCTCCTCTCCGCCCTCCAGCGTGCTGGTAACTATGGCATCTACGCGCGCGAGTGTGTTCTTTACACGATGATCGAGTTCGCGCATGAGCAGGGCAATGCGCTCCTCATGCTCCTTCAGGTCAGAGACGTCGAGCATGGAGCCGACATAGCCATCCGCATTGCCCGACAAGTCGCTGCGCGAGAGGCAGATAACCTTCATCCAGTGGTAGACACCATCGAACCGCCTGAGCCGGACCTGCGCTTCGAACTTCTCGGGCATGTTGTGGTTCTGCATGAAGCTGCAGAACTCCATAAGCTCAATTCCCCTGTCTTCCGGATGCAGGTAGGAAATCCACTTGTCGCCGATCAGCTCGGCTTCGTCGTCCACGCCGACAAATTTCAGGTAGGGCCGGTTGAAATAGACGGCGCCGGCCTCTCCAGCGACCCAGATCAGGACCGGGGCGCTGTCAGCCAGGATCTGGAAGCGCAACTCGCTCTCCCTGATCCGGCGTTCCGCCTCCTTGCGCGCCGTGAGGCCGTGACCCGTTCCACGGTACCCTTTGAAACGGCCATCGGCATCGAATATCGGATCGCCGTTGACGGACAGCCAGAGGATGCGGCCATCCTTGACGCGAATGGAATATTCGAAATCCCGGAACGGCTTGTGCTGGGCCAGGAGTTCGAAATGCTGCCGCCAATGCGGGCTAGCCAGATCATAGGGGCCGTTATCCCATCGCTTCCGGCCAATGTATTTCTTCGGGTTGAAGCCGGTAAACAATGCGGCTGGCGGCGAGATCTCGGTGAACCTGAGGTCCTCGTCCTGCTCCCAGTACCAGTCACTGGAAAGCTCGACCAGGGCGCGGAACCTGGTCTCGCTTTGCCGCAATTTTTCCTCGACGGTCTTGCGTTCGGTGATATCCGCGCACACCCCGAGAATGGAGACCGGCTTGCGACCCGCCCCCTCCTCCCCGGAAAATTCCGCCTGTCCCAGCCAAGCCAACCAGCGGATCTCACCGCCCGGCTTCACGAAGCGAAACTCCATCCTGAGGCGGCCACTGCCACGCGGATCGAGCACGTCGTTGAACTGCTTCCTGACGGCGGCGGCATGTTCGCGATGGACGCGGGCCAACGCCTCATCAACGGATACCGTCGTCCGGTTGGCTACACCCAACAAGCCTGCAAGTTCAGGTGAGTAGTGGACGACATAATTCTCCACGTCGACGCGAAACGTGCCAAGCCCCGCGGCCTCGAGCGCCAGGCCCAAGCGATCCGAACTGCGGCCGAGCTGCGTTCCCGCCCAGGCCCGCTGGAGCTGCCAATCGTCAGCCGGGCGCTTGTCTGCCGGCTTGCCATCGTCGCCATCGTTCATCATGCATGTCCCTCGCAGTTCGTTTGCGGGGCGCCCAATCTCAACCTGGCCTGTCAATCTTCGCCACAAATACGAGGCGCGCTGACCGGGAATTCGCGAGCAGACGACAGTCCTGCCGCGTATCATGACCGGTCCCGGCAAGTATGCAGTCTAACCTGAGATTCTCATAATCTGTTCAGAAAGAGCGAGTAGCGTCATTCGGACATAAACCCGGCATATGTCGGCGCCTTGGCGCCCTTTACAGCGGGCCTTCGCGATAGCCATTTGCGGCGGCGGCGTTCTGCAACGGGCATGACCTGCTGAATTGGAATGCAACCTTGCTCACTCGTCGGACATTGATAAAGGGCCTATTGTCACTCGGTTTAAGCGGCGTGACCATGGGCGCCTATGCATTCGGTTACGAGCCACGTTTCCGCCTGGACGTGACCAGATACCGGATCACACCGGACAACTGGCCCAGATCGCTCCATATCAAACTGGCGGTACTCGCCGACATCCATGCAGGCGAGCCCTACATGCCTGCGCAACGGATCGCGGAGATCGTCGACCGGACCAACACGCTCGGTGCCGATGCCGTGCTTCTCCTCGGGGACTACGGTTCGGCTCATCGCTGGTTGACTCGCCGCGTGCCGCCGCAGGAATGGGCGCCGGTTCTCGCCGGTCTGAAGGCGCCTCTGGGCGTCCATGCGGTGCTCGGCAACCATGACTGGTGGGACGACCCGACCGTCAGAAAGCTCGGCCACGGCCCGGTTGCCTCGCAAATCGCACTCGAGAAGGTCGGCATACCAGTCTACGAGAATACCGTCATTCGGCTCGAGAAGGACGGTCAACCCTTCTGGATCGGCGGGCTTGGTGACCAGTTGGCGCTGGTCAGCGGATGGATCGGCCGCAAGGCGATCTTCCAGGGCAAGGACGATCTCCCGGCCCTGCTCGCGCGCGTGACCGACAATGCGCCGCTGATCATGATGGCCCACGAGCCCGACATTTTTCCAGAGGTGCCGTCCCGGGCCGCGTTGACCATTTCAGGTCACACGCACGGCG
>JBKDZY010000533.1:0-16854 GCA_047971765.1 Hyphomicrobiaceae bacterium
TAATATCATTCTCATGTGGCACCCATCAACGACCGCAGCACCCCACCGGCCGTTGCTCCATGGAGTCTCCGCCTGAAGCGGAAACGCCATCAAACTCACGCGTCGCCCAATCCCTGGCGATGTTCCCGCAGCAGTTCGATAGCGAAGTAGGCGACCTGCGTGCGATTGGTCGCCTTGAGCTTGCGCATGATGGTACGGACGTGAACCTTCACCGTGCTCTCGCACATGTTCAGCTCGTAGGCGATCACCTTGTTCGCCTTGCCACGACGGATGGCCTCCACCACGGCAAGCTGCTTGGCCGTCAGGCTGGGGCTTGTGCTCGCCGGATCGCTTTTTTCCGCCTTCTGGTGGCCTGATTTCAGCATCGCCGACGCCGGAACGAACACGCCTCCGGACATGACGAACTTCAGGGCATGCAACCACACCTCAAGGCTCAGCGTCGTCGGCAGATACCCCTTTATTCCATTGCGCAGCAATTCGACGATCAGAGATGCGTCTTCCGTATCTCCAATGACGGCAAGCTTCCGCTTCTTCGCCCAATCAAAGAGCTGACTGGATGGCTCGGCATTGGCTGACCGCTCCTGTCCGGCGAGCGCCACGATAGCCAGCCCATTCTGCTCGTTATCGTCTCCGCCGGGAGCGCCGGCTTTCTCCGCTGCCTCCAGCGACGGGAAGTCCCTGATTTCCTGATGAAGTGCATCGCCGATCAGCGCGCTCAGGCTCTCCCTGAACAAGCGAGACGGGTGCACCAGAACAATCGCGTCATCGAAGGTTAGAGCCGTCAGGTCATCGTACTCAAGCAGTGGCGAGCTACCACCGTTGGTCTCACCTCCGGTCGATTGCTCTCTACCGGACGGACGCACAATCGTGTTACCTTTGGTCCCATTTTTGTGCGAAATCTCAATATGATTTTCCATCATTATTCACTCAGCCCCACTCTGAACTAATTGCAAAACGCAATATTGCGACACTGAATTAACTACATTGGCTACTGTGCACGTTAACCATAGATTTTTCAAGTCATCAGTCCAACGCATTTGCATAAATAATGCTCAATTTCCAACTTTGGCTGTGATTTCAATAGATCGGCTTGTGGTGTCTGACTTGATGCAAGAGATCGAGCATCGCGCCATGCGACAGACGTGAGGCCCCTTGAACCGGATATGGCTGGCCGGTGGGTGCTTCCGGGTCGTCAGACATGCGGTGCCGCCGGCAACCAGCACTGCACCGCCACGCCCCAGGGACAACGAACCCGTTGACCGAGTTGCCTTTTCAACTCTGCCATTCGGGTGTCCGGCCTCGATGAGACCACCCCTGACCCTCTCCCTGCATGTTGTTCATTCTACACCGTTATTTCTTTTCTTTCCGGTTGATCCCTGGGACCATTGCCACCTTGCGCATCATCGGCTGTCGCAGCAAAAAAGCATTCGTCCTGTTCGCCATCACCAAAACGTGAAACCGTTATGAGCGGCAGCCCGTGGGAGGCTTTGGGCGCAATGCAGGTTCTTTTGCGAAACGCTTGAGAGGACGAATGAAACACCACACTGGAACTGCGACTTCGCAATCCGTTTCAAGTGCCATCACCGATGGCCTGCGCCATCAAATCATGGACGAGTTGCCGGAATTTGCGCTCATCGCCGATGTTGATCTGCGAAAAATGGCGGTAGAGGCCTGGCCTATGCAATCACCCAGTCGAGTTTCAGCTCCATTCGGGAGATTCCACCCGCGGGAAACCCGGATGTGCAGGAGGCCAAGCGGGGCGACCAGACCGATCACCTGCGCGGTGTAACACGGCTGGCCATCGGAATCGCGAAGGAGATGCAATCGGCTTATCCGGAACTGGATATCGACATGGATACGATCGTGGCGGGCGGGCTGCTACATGACGTCGGCAAGGCGTGGGAGTTCGATCCCAAGCGGCGCGCACGCTGGTCCGGGCAGCAGAAGCGTTTTGGACGGCCTTCGATCCGCCATCCCGCGATGGGAGCACATATCTGCCTTACGGTCGGCCTGCCGGAGGAAATCGCCCATATCGCGATGGCGCATTCCGGCGAGGGCGAACTGCTGGTGCGCAGCCTCGAATGCATGATTGTCCATCAGGCCGACTACACCTTCTGGAACACACTGCTCGCTGGCGGGCAGCTCAAGCCTGAGACCGTGCCGGCCGCGAAACGCAAATACGTGGACGGCAGCCCGGTCTAGCAGGGTACAGCCAGATGCCTGGTGCCTGGCGCGAACACTCGCGCGCCGGCTTTTCCGGCGCCTTGCACATGCGGCTATCGGCCCGCCTCGACATCTGCTAGTGACGGTCGGCATGGCGAGATCGAAACGACCACCGAAACAGTCACGGAAAGCGGCCGCAGCCCGGCACCCCGTTACCGGCGCATTCCCGAGCCGCGATGAGGTCCTTGCTTACCTGAAGGACGCTCAGGGCAAGATCGGCAAGCGCGAGATAGCCAGGGCGTTCGGGATCAAGGGCGCGGACCGCCTGGAGCTGAAATCCCTGCTGGCCGATCTCGCCGCCGATGGGCTGATCGCGGGCTCTCGCAAGCACCTTAAGGCCCGTGGTTCCCTGCCATCAGTTGCCGTCCTCGAAATCGTCGATCGCGATAGCCAGGGCGACCTGCTGGCCGAACCGGTCGCGTGGGACGCCGACGAGGGCCCGAAACCCCGCGTTCTGGTTGCGGCGGGAAAAGGCCGGCGCCGTGATCCGGATGGGGCGTTGGGGCCGGGAGACCGCATCCTGGCGCGCATTGCCGAGCGTGAAACACGAGAGGACGGCGATGTCCGCCACGAGGCGGAGATCATCAAGAAGCTCCCGCGCGAGCGGCGCAGGCTGCTTGGCATCTTCCGGTCACATGCACGTGGTGGCGGGGTGATCGATCCCATCGACCGGCGCGACCTCAAGACCTGGCCGGTGCGTGAAGGCGGCGAAGGCGACGCCGGCGATGGCGATCTGGTGCGCTTCGAGGTCCTGAGTCGGCATCGCGGCGGTGTGCCGGAAGCCCGCGTTGCAGAAAGCCTGGGGAACCCCAAGGACGACCGCCAGATCAGCCTCATCGCCGTTCATTCCCACGGCATCCCAGACGAGTTTCCGGCGGCCGTGCTGATGGAACTCGAAACCTTGCCCGATCTCGACAGACGCGGGCGCACCGATCTCACCAAGGTGCCACTGCTCACGATCGATCCCCCCGATGCCCGCGATCACGACGACGCCGTCGCGGCCGAAGCCGATACCGATCCGAAGAATCCGGGCGGGCACATCGTGACCGTGGCCATTGCCGATGTCGCCTATTATGTCCGCCGGGGACGCCTGCTCGACCGAGAGGCCGAACTCAGGGGGAATTCCTGCTACTTCCCGGACCGGGTCGTGCCGATGCTGCCGGAGCGCATCTCCAATGATCTGTGCTCCCTGCGCGAAGGCGAGCTTCGTCCCTGCATGGCCGTGACGATGGTGTTCGACGCCAATGGCCGCAAGTTGCGCCATCAATTCCAGCGTGGATTGATGCGGTCGGCAGCCAAGCTCTCGTACCAGGAAGCGCAGGCCGCCATCGACGGGTCTCCATCGGACAAGGCCGGGCCTTTGCTCGACGGTGTCCTGAAGCCATTGTGGGCGGCCTACCGCACGCTCGCGCGAGGGCGAGACAACCGCGCACCCCTCGACCTCGACCTGCCGGAGCGGAAAATCCTGATGGGGCCGGACGGGCACGTGGCCAACATCATCATTCCGGAACGCCTCGAAGCGCATCGGCTGATCGAGGAAATGATGATCCAGGCCAACGTGGCGGCGGCGGAAACGCTGGAAGCGCGCACGACGCCGTGCGTCTACCGCATACATGACAAGCCCTCGAAGGAAAAACTGGCGTCATTGTCGCTGTTCCTGGAAAGCCTCGACATCAAGCTGCCCAAGGGAGAGGGCCTGAAGCCGAAGGAGTTCAACCGCATTCTCGGGCGGGCGAAAGACCTGCCGGTTGGCGACCTGGTGAACGAGGTGGTTCTGCGGTCGCAATCCCAGGCCGAATATGCGACGCAGAATATCGGGCACTTCGGGCTCAACCTTGGCCGCTATGCCCACTTCACGTCTCCCATCAGGCGATATGCGGACCTGCTCGTGCACCGGGCGCTGATCCGCGCGATGAAGCTCGGTGACGATGGCCTGTCCAAGGACGACGAACCCCGGCTGAGCGAGGTGGCCAAGGCGATCTCGGACACAGAGCGGCGCGCCATGGCCGCGGAGCGCGAAACGTCGGACAGGCTACTGGCGGCCTACCTGGCGGAGCGCATCGGCGCGGAGTTTCCGGCCCGCATTTCAGGCGTGACGCGGTCCGGCCTGTTTGTCCGGCTGCGGGACACGGGCGCCGACGGCTTCGTGCCCATGTCGACGCTCGGTGCGGAATACTTCCGCCATGACGAGACACTGCATGCCGTCATTGGCGAGAGAAGCCACAAAGGCTACCGGCTGGGTGACAGCGTCGACGTGCGCCTGGTGGAGGCCGTGCCGACGGCGGGGGCGCTGAGGTTTGAAATGTTGAGCGAACCGCAATCCATCGCAGGTGCGAGCGGGGTGCGGCGTGGCCGGCGATTGCCGGGCCGACTGGGACGCCCGAAAGGCCGGGGCCGGCGGCGCTAGGCCAATGCCGGTTTCGCCGGAATTGGCCTGGGTTGTTTGCGCCCGCGCGGCGTATCAGCCTTCGGCTGGGCGCTCCGCGAGGACGGCGCTTGATGCCTGAGCTACACTTGATGCCTGAGCTACAGGCGCAGCCTGCGCGCTACCAACCAGATCGGTATCGCTGCTGGGGGCGCGCGCGAAGATCATTCCGGCTTTTGTGCGTTCGCCTACGCGATCACCCGTACAGGCTTGCCCTTCAGATACGCCTCGATCGCTTCCACCATGCCTTCATAGAAGAGCGTGTATGTCTCGGCCGTCACATACCCGATATGGGGGGTCAAAAGTGCGCGCGGCTCTGACCGCAGCGCGTTGGCGATCGGCAGCGGCTCCACATCGTAGACATCGAGCGCCGCCCCGGAAATCTTGCGGTTCTTCAACGCCGTGACCAGCGCTTCGGCGTCGATGATCGGGCCACGGGAGGTGTTGATGATCGAGGCGGTCGGCTTCATCAGCCCAAGCTCTCGCGCGCCGACCAGCCCACGGCTGCGGCCGGACAGAACGAGATGGATCGAGATGAAGTCGCTCTGCTGGAACAGTTCGTCCTTGTCGACCAGGCGCGCCCCTTTCTCGACGGCGCGTTCAGCGGTGAGGTTCTGGCTCCAGGCGATCAATTCCATGCCGAAGGCCTTGGCGTAACCGGCCACGGCTCCGCCAAGCCTGCCCAGCCCCAGGAGGCCCAGCGTCTTGCCTTTCAGATCCTGGCCCACGGTGGTCTGCCAGCGCCCTTCCTGCATGTTGCGCACCTCGGCCTGGAAGTTGCGGGCGAGACCCAGCATCAAGCCCATGGCGAGTTCGGCCGTCGCATGGCTGCCGCCCTCGGTTCCGCTGACGGTGACACCGCGCTCGGCGGCGTATTTCGCATCTACCGATGCGTTGCGCAGGCCCGTCGTCACCAGAAGCTTGAGGTTCGGCAGGCGTTCGAGAAGCGAGCGCCTGAAAGCAGTCCGCTCGCGCATGATGCCGATAATGTCGAATCCGGCCAGCTTCCTGGCGGCCTCGTCCTCGTTCGCGAACGGCGCGTTGAAGACGACGATTTCATGCTCCGCCTTGAGCGGCGACCAGTCGGCAAAACGCATGCTCACGTTCTGATAATCGTCGGTAATCGCTATCCGGGCCATACTGATCTCCTTGTGTCGAGCGTGCGACCGCTTGGAGCAGTCCATCACGAACGGTCGCGGCAGACAATCTGCATATGCGACCCAGGCCCCGGCGTGGCGGCGAACTTGTATTTCGCGTGCGCCTTCCTATCTCCGTGCGAGATGCCACGAGGAGGCTACGACAGTTGAACACAACTGGCAGATCAACGGCTTGGGACACGGTGGCCAACCGGTTCGAGCGGTTCGACCATGCCGCGGAAGAGGCGGCGCTGGCGCGCGTCACGGCGCTTGCCAAGGTCATGGACAGTGCTTTCGCGCTGCCGGGAACGAACATGCGGATTGGCGTTGATGCTTTGCTGGGGCTGGTGCCGGTCGTTGGCGACGTCATTTCGCAGGTGATCTCCAGCTACATCATCTGGGAAGCGCGCAAGCTCGGCCTCTCCCGCCTGGCGATGGGGCGGATGATCGCCAATTCCCTGGTCGATGCCGTGATTGGGGCTATTCCCTTTGTCGGCGATGCCTTCGATGTCGCCTTCCGCAGCAATCTGCGCAACCTGCGGATCCTGCAGCGCGAGCTGGAAAAACGGGGCACCGGCAGACCGGTCGTCGACGTTTGAGCACCACATCCGCCGGTCTCCGCCCGAGGTTGCGTTTTCGCCAACAGACTTCGCACCTTGGCGCGGGGTCCGGGATTTGCTTTGCTCGCAGCATCACCAACGCTGTCACAGAGGGAACCTCGATGTCCGATACCTACGAGAAAGGCCTGAAGCTTCGCAAGGAGGTTCTTGGCGAAGCCCACGTCAATCGATCCATGGCCAATGTCGATGAGTTCCTGAAACCGGTGCAGGAGATCGTGACCCGGGTCGGATGGGGTGAGTTCTGGACCCGCCCCGGTCTGACGCGGAAGGAGCGCAGCCTCATCACCATGGGCATTCTTGCCGCGCTCGGGCGTTCGCACGAGTTGTCTGTCCATGTGCGCGGTGCGCTCAACAACGGCTGCACACCGGAGGAAATCCGGGAGGCCTTGATCCACTCCGGCTGCTATGCGGGCTTTCCGGCGACGCTGGAAGCCGTTCGCGTTGCGAAGGGTGTCATCGATGCGGTTGCCGCCGAGCAAAAGGGCTGAGGCCTGCGATTTCGGCCCCTGACGACCGGAAAGAACTGGCGTGGCACTGCCGGTCTACCGTCAGCGGCACGCCAATTTGATTTTCAATGGCGCCATTTTCGATTTATCGTCGCATCTAATGGGATAGATTTGCGACATTGGCGTGCACTGCAATCGCGAGGCCTGCGTGCCCTTGCGGTGCTGGTCATCGTGTGCGCCTGCGGCATGATCGAGGCTAGGCCATCCCTGGCCCAGGATCGAACGCCACAGGCTCACACGACACAACCTCACACGATCCAGGCCCAGCCGGACGACGCCCCCAACTACCCGACCTCGCCTTATCGCGGGGTGCACGATGGCAACGGGCGCGTTATTCCATGCCGCTGCCGGTACAGGGGCAAGGCGTTCATGCTGGGCCAGACTGTGTGCCTGCCGACCGCCGATGGCAACCGCCTTGCCCGCTGCGACCTGCTGCTGAACAACACTTCATGGCGGACAACGTCGACTCCGTGCACCCTGAGCCTTCGCGGGCCCGAGACCGGACCCGACCATGCTTTCCGCCAGAGATGCAGCGGGTTCGCTTTTCGTGGATTGATGGCGTGCGTGGCCCGGGTGGGCGGCTTGTCGTCCCATCCGGGAGACAGATGCTGACGGTCGAGTGATCAACTCCACTCCGCCGCTGTTATAGCGAGGACCAATTCCGGTCGCACCGGAACTGGTCCTGCTTCATATCATTGCCGGACTACCGATGTGGCCCGTCTCCCGGTCCGCTCAAGCGGAAGGCTTCAGTTCTTCTTCGCTGCCGGTGGCGTGGCTGGTGCTTTCGCCTTGGTGGAGGCCGCGCCCTTGGCCTTGCGTGCATCCTTGATGCACTTGGCGCGGAAGGACTTCCGCTCCTTGCCGTGCAGGCCCTTCTTGTCCGCTTCAGCAGAGCACGCGAGGCTCTCGGCAGAACGAGGCTTCTTCACCGTTGCCGCCGTCTTGGGGGCCGCCGTCTTGGCGGCCGGGGGCGGTGCGGCAGCCGGAGCCGTGGTCTGGGCCAATGCCGCCGGCATATTCAGGGCGAGGCCAAGGGCGCCGATGGCGAAAAGCGCGGTCAATCGATTCATGGTTTTCGAGTTCCTCAGTCGGGCCGCCTTGTTTTCCCGCAGCCCGGGTGGGAGATCCAATGTTTCAAAGCTTCTGGATCGGCGTACGTCCTAACGCTGCAAGCCGGCGGGTAAATGGCCAAATCATGATATTGGTAAAATTTAATGTCGCAGCGCGGCGCGCACGATTCCAGCCGGCTCAATCCAGGTCGCGCGGGACCCGATAGTGGCTGAGAAAGGCCATTCCCCAATCCACGTCGCCCCAGTTGTCGACATTCACGGCCAGGACAACCAGCGCGGCTGTTGGCAGGTTGCGTGCGAGATCCGCGTGATCGGGTGGGATCTCATCGCCGAGCAGCCCAACCGCGAGCTCATGCAGACCGGGATTGTGGCCAATCATCAGGACATGACCGATGTCATCAGGGCACTCCCTGAGGCAGACCAGAAGGTCATCGGCGGAGGCTTCATAAAGCTGCTCGTCGATCCTGAGCGGGACGCAAGCCAGTCCGGCCTCCCCAAGCGCCAATTCCGCCGTCTGGCGCGTCCGGTCCGCTGGCGACAACAGGACCAGGTCCGGGACCAGCCCGATGTCCCGCATATGCCGCCCCATGAGCGGCGCTGCCTTGAGGCCGCGCGGTGCGAGCGGTCGCTCGCAATCCGTGAGCGCAGGCGTCGACCAGCTCGATTTGGCATGGCGCAGCAGGGATAGCGTTCGCATCGGTTTTACCCTCGCTTGACACTCACACGGGTCCACGGCCCGGCAAAGACTGGCCCCAAAAGCGGACGCTTGCCAAGTCTCCTGACGGTTCGCATCTCCATCGGCCGCTTTGCCTCACATGGCAGCCCACACCCTCCGTCAACACGTCTCGATCGTCCCATTGAAGTTGTCGCTTGGCCAGGGCGCGCTGGCTTTGTACCGTAAGACCCAACGCATACTGCAAAAATCGCCGGACCAGGTTGGTTTGCAGATGCGGGTGGAGACAAGCACAAAGGAGAGCGCGGATGGCGCACAAGGGGCTTCTATTCGGTATTTTTCTTGCGCCGTTCCATCGCGCTGGCGACAATCCGACACTGGCGATCAGACGTGACATCGAGCTGATCGAGTGGATCGACCATCTGGGCTATGACGAAGCCTGGGTGGGAGAACATCATTCGGCGGGCTGGGAGCTCATTGCCTTGCCTGAGCTGGTGCTCGCGGTGGCGGCGGAGCGCACGAAGAATATCCGCCTTGGAACAGGCGTCACCAGCCTGCCCTATCATCACCCCTTCATGGTTGCGCAGCGGTTCGTGCAGCTCGACCACATGACACGTGGGCGCGTCATGCTGGGATGCGGGCCGGGCGCGCTGGTGTCGGACGCCTACATGCTGGCCATCGAACCTTCCACCCAGCGCCGGCGCATGGACGAGAGCCTCGATGCCATCACGCGCCTGCTGAAATGCGAAGAGCCGGTGACCATGAAGACCGACTGGTTCGAGATGCGCGAGGCGCGGCTGCATCTGGCGCCCTATACCGATCCGCACTTCACGATTGCCGTGGCGTCAACCCAGACGCCGGCGGCGATGATCGCGGCCGGCAAATACGGCCTGGAGGTGCTGTCGCTCGGCGCCGGATTGCCGGGTGGGCCGCAGGCGCTCCAGAACCAATGGAAGATTGCAGAAGACGAGGCCGCCAAGCATGGCCGCACCATGAACAAGAAGGGTTGGCGGCTTGTCGTCAACATGCACTGCGCGGAGGACGATGAACTGGCGTTGAAACAAGTGGCCTACGGCGAACGGCAGGAAACCGTCACCTATTTCGAGGATACCCTGGGCCGGCCGCCGGGTCGCTCCGACGATCCGCTGCGCGAAGGTGTCAAGATGGGCACGACGCTGGTCGGTTCGCCGGAGACCATCGCCAACGGCCTGCGCAAGCTCATGGAAACGGCCGGAGGCGAGATCGGCGGCTTCATGTTTCGTGCCCACGAATGGGCGAATTTCCAGGACACCAAAACCAGCTTCGAGTTGATGGCGCGCTGGGTGATGCCGCAATTCCAGGGTTCGACGGATACCATATTCGCCTCGCGCGACTGGGCTCGCAGCAACCGCAAAACGATTTTTGCCCCGATGGTGTCGGCGATCAAGAAGGCCTATGACGAGGCAGGACGCGACGCTCCGGAGGATTGGCGCAAGCGCGTTACCGGCGCCCGGGATGTGGACGAGAGCTGACCGCCCTGCGAACCGAAAAGGGTGGCCGTTGATGCGGCCACCCCGTGCTGCAGGGCGATACCGGCCGGCTCACAGTTTCACGACGTTGTTCTCGCGCTCTTCCGCGTGTTCGAGGTCTGGTTCCTTTTCCACCCGGATCGGTTTCAGTGGTGGCAGCAGCCTCGCGGCGAGATTGACGCTCGACGCCCTACCGACCTTCGCCTTCGACTGCATCAGCCATTTGCCGGTTTCAGCCCGGCCGGCGTTATGCAGGTGGGTGATCAACGCCCGCTCGGGCCGCATCTTGCTTTCCGGTGGCAAGGTATCGACGTGGGCGCCCGCCTCGATCATGTGAAACCGGTGCCGCCCGATCCGTTGTGAACGCGGCATCGGCTTTCGATCCCAGAACGGACGGGGCTGGACTTCCGCCTGCATGGCAGCAATTTCCATCACATCGCGCACCAGCGGCTGGGTGAACGTAACCCGGCTGACCTCGCCGGCGATCTCACGGGCAGAGCGCGGGATGGCGGCACTCTCGATCGCATTGAGAAGCACCAGAAGCGTATCATCAACCGGGCTCTCGCTGGCGAGCGTCAACAGATCCGGGTTGGCGGAAAAACCACCGTCCCAATAGAGGCGTCCGTCAATTTCGACCGCCTGGTGAACCTGAGGGAGGCACGCCGACGCCAGGATGACCTCGAGTGTCATTTCCTCGCGCCGAAAAAGACGCGGGCGCGCCGTTGCCACATCTGTCGCGGCAATCAACAGCTCAGGCCCCTCGCTTCGGCGCAGGCTCTCGAAATCAATGTGTTGCTCAAGGACTTTCCGCAACGGGTCGAAACCCAGCGGATTGAAGTCATAGGGCGACAGGAGCGTCGCCATCTGCCCGACGGTTTGCGAGCGGCTGATGCCGTAGAGGAACGGATTGAGGCGCAGCAAGTCGGACACGCCTGCGTCGATCACTGCCTCCCAGATGCCGCGCAGCCGGTCTCGCGCACCGGCGCTACCACTTTCGGCCAGGCCTGCGGCAAACGCCACCGCGTTGACCGCACCCGCACTGGCGCCGGAAATCCATCCAAACTTCAAATCCGCTTCATCGAGCAGGCGGTCGAGTACGCCCCATGTGAAGGCACCGTGCGCACCGCCACCCTGCAGCGCCAGATTGAGTTGCTTCGTCTTGTCTGCCGATCTGAACACGTGACATGCCCCCTTTGGCAGATAATCCATGGCGGTCCAGAACGGGTTCCGCCAGCGTTCCCTTTAACGTGTGCCTTCATAAGCCGGAATCAAGCGGCACAATGGCAGGGACCCCTCGAATGGTGCCGACAGCCATGCGCGCATCGAATACGTCACCGAGCCGTTCCGGTACCAATACCTCAGCGGCCGGCCCGGAGCCCAGTGTTTCCCCATCTTTCAACAGCGCGACGTCATCACAGAATCGTGCTGCCAGAGACAAATCGTGCAAGGCTATGACAATGGTACGACCGGCCGCGGCCAGCCGCCGCAGGACCTGGAACAGCCCCAGGGCATGGGCCGGGTCCAGACCAGCCGTCGGCTCATCCGCGAGAATGACCGGCGCCTGCTGGGCGAGCGCACGGGCAAACAATACGCGTGCAAGCTCACCGCCTGACAGCGCGTCAGTGTGACGGTCGGCGAGATGGGCAACATCCATGTCCGCAAGGGCTGACGCGATGGCGGCTGCATCGGATGGACCGGCAGTGGCGGTCACCGGGTGATGCGGCATACGGCCAAGTGCGACCAGGGAGGATACGCGCACAGGCCAATGCACCTGGCGATCCTGGGGCAGGAACGCCAGGTGGCGGCCCAGTTCGGCGCGGGAAAACGCGGCTATGCTGCGCCCATCGATCTGCGCCGTGCCGGCGGTCAGCGGCACCAGGCCTGCGAGGCAACGCAGGAGCGTGGTTTTGCCTGCACCATTCGGACCGAGCAGGCCGGTAATGCGGCCTGCCGTTGCGACGAACGAGACCGACTTCAGCACGTCACGGTTCCCAAGGCGGGCGCGGATGGCGCTGGCTTCCATGTTCATGACGAGAACTCCCGCCGGGTCCGTATCACCAGCCACAGGAAAAACGGCGTGCCAACGAGTGCGGTCACGACGCCGAGGCGCAATTCACCAGCAGGCGCCAGCAACCGCAGCCCGATATCCGCCGCCAAAACGAGTGAAGCGCCGCCCAGGAAACTCGCGACCAGCAGACGCGACGGCTGTTGGCCGGTCAACGGGCGCAACAGATGCGGCACGACCAGGCCGACGAACCCGATCGCACCGGCGACGGCCGTGGCGGCGCCGACCGCAAGCGCTGCACCGCCGACAATCACGAACCGAAGGCGGCGGGTGTCGACGCCCAGGTTGGTGGCCACATCCTCACCCAACGTCAAGGCGTCGAGCGCAGGCGCGGTGCGCATGAGCAAGGCCGCGCCGGCAACGATGAACGGACCCGCCAGCCACAGGTGTGTCAGGCTACGATCAGCCAGCGATCCCAGAAGCCAATAGATGATTTCGACAGCGGCAAACGGGTTCTGCGAAACCGCGAGGATGCCGCTTATCAGGGCGGATGCAAAGCTCGAGACGGCGACACCTGCCAGGATCAAGGTCAAGGTTCCGCCGCGCTCGCCCGCGATCAACAGGACGGCGAGCGTCGCGAGGAACGCGCCCGCGAGCCCTCCGAGCGGCAAGGCCAGCGGCATGGCGGCGGCAAGGCCGGAATGGATGGCCAGTACAGCGCCAAGTCCCGCGCCGCCGGAAATTCCGATCAGACCGGGCTCGGCCAACGGATTCCTCAGATACCCCTGGAGGACCGCGCCGGTGAGGCCCAGCGCACCGCCGACGAGAAACGCGAGGGCTGTCCTGGGAACCCGGATTTCAAGGAGGATCAGGCGCGCGGCGCGCCCGGGCAGTCCAATCCCGCTTGCGCTTGCGAACAGGGAGAGCAGGACCAGTGCCAGCGTCAGCAGCGCCAGCCCTGGCACGACCCAGCGCCTGGCTTTCGAGGACGGTGGGGAACCGGCACTTTCCCTGTTCATCGACCGGTCCTTCCCGCTTCGAGCTCGGACCGGGCAGCCGCAAGCCGATCTACGGCTTCAGCGACATGCGGCGTGCTGCAGAGCCAGTAGCGCCAGGGCACCACGACGGCTGCATGGGTCGCAATGACATGTGCAAGTGCCGGATGGCGGAGATTTTCGGCGACCACGGTGCGGTATTCATCCTTCGGGCCGCTCAGCACGATGAGATCAGGTGGATTTTCGACGAGGGTCTCAAGGTTGGCTCGCGCGCCAGCGCCAAGCCCCAGCACCGTGGCCTGGTTCCTGAAGCCAGCCAACTGCAACAGCGCATCGGCCAGTGTGCCCGGCCCCGCCGACAGCCCATTGACCTGATAGACGAGTGCGGAGAGTGACTGGCCATGTTGCCGGGCCAGGCCGCCCGCACGGCTCTTGCTGATCTTCTGGTCCATCCGGGCAATCAGCGCCTCTCCCCTTTGCGTTTCGCCGACAGCCTTGGCCACCTGCCGCGTGATGCGCCGGACACCTTCAAGATCGTCGGCCTGGCCGACCTTGACGACCCGCCGGCCGAGCCGTTCCAGGATCGAGACCGTTGCCGGCGTCGAATAGGCACCGGCCAGTATAAGGTCCGGATCAAAGGCCAGCACGCTTTCTGCTTCGCCACGGGTGACGGGAAGGCCACGCGCCTTGGCGGCCACGACCGACAGCGACGGATCGGCGGCGAGATAACTGACGGCTGCGATGCGGGATGGATCGACCAGATCAATCAACAATTGATCCGCACAGACGTTCAGCGACACGATCCGTTGAGGCTGCGCGTCCTGCGCAGCCCCGGAAGCCGTCGCCGAGACCGCCAGAAGGGCTGCGACCAACACCGTCTTCAATGGAGATGTCAGTCGCGTTGCCGCCATTTCCGCCTGTCACCCGGTCCGCCACTCATCGGGCGACGTGAACGCCATCGTCGCCACCGAACGTCAGCTTCATGCCTGCGTAGGCGGCAATTCCTGCCGTCTCGAAGCCGTATATTTCCTGATAGTTGGCGTCAAAGGCGTTCTCGATGCGACCGAATACCTCAACGCCGGGCCTGATCTTGTAGCGTGCGGCGATGGTGCCGAGCCAGTAGTCATCCAGAATGACCCGCTGCGTGCGGAAGAATGGCAGATCGAAGGCCAGGTCAGGCGTGCGCCCATTATAGGCCGCGGCGGCCGTGACCGTTCCGCGCCCCTGATCGAACGCCACGGTTGCCTGGAGGCGGCCGGAATCGCGAGGCCTGCGGATTTCATGAAGATCCTGGTCGTCGAGGGCGTTGAGGTAGGTGTAGGCAGCGCCCAACGTCAACCATGAGACGGGGCGCCATTGCGCCGACACCTCGACGCCCCTGCGGGTGCTTTCGCCTGCGAGGTTGGCGACTGTCGCATTGTAGCCGCGGAACCTTGTGACGATTTCGTGCTGCAGGTTGGCGTCGAAGTAGGTGACATCGAGCACTGCCCGCCTGTTGTCGAAACTGATTTCCAACCCAGCGTCCCACCCCTGACTTTCTTCCGCGACCAGATCAGGATTGGGAATGAAATTCGCAAACTGGCCGAACTGTTCGATCATGGAGGGCAGCTTGACGCCGGTGCCGTAGCTGGCGTGCGGGCGCAGGCCCCATTCCGTCAAGGCAAGTGAGGCTGTCGTCCGCCAGGTTGTGTAGTCCTGGAACGTGTCGTTGTCGTCGCGCCGCACGTTGGCTGTGACGGTCAGCCGCTTGAAGAACTCGGCCTGGTACTCGCCCGCGTACCCGGTGCGCTCGCGTTCACGGGTGATGTCGTCGCCGGTGACCTGGTTGAAGCGCTCCTGCTCGTATTCGACGAGGCCTGTCAGGCTGTGCTTGACGATGCTGGTCAGGGCGGGATCATCCAGGCTCAGCGTTGCCAGATAGGAGGCCGTGCCGCGCTTGTTGTCGTTGCGGGCAAGGAACGTCCCGTAGGCGCTGACATCGGTGTCATCGAGACGGGTCTGCGTATAGTTGTATGCAAGCCGGTGCTGCAGGCGGCCATCGAACGTCAGCAGCTTCGCCTGGACGCCCGCCAGCCAGAAGCTGGTCGCGAGATTGCTAAAACTGTCGACCTGCTGCGACAGTCCCGTGCAGCACAGCTTGTCGTTATCGCGATCGCCGTGCTTTTCCACGTTGCGCACGATGAAATCCAAGGAAAAGTCCCTGGTCGGCGTGATGCCGCCATTGAAGATGAAATTGCGATGCTGGGCGGCGTCCGTTTCGTCACCGAACTGCGAAATGTTGAACCCATTGGTGTTGCGGACGCTATAGGACATCAGCACGTGCGCCTTGTCATTGCCGCCGGACACCGACAAGCCGCTCTCGACCGTCTTGAAACTCCCGCCTTCGACCCAGATGCTCGCCTGGGGCGGCCCCTTGCCCCGCTTCGTGATGATGTTGATGACACCGCCGATGGCACCGGAGCCATAAAGGCCGCTTTGCGCCCCCCGCAACACCTCGATCTGCTCGATCTGGTCGGCAGGCAGGTTGGAGAAATCAAATTCGCCAGTTCCCGGCTGATTGGCCACGACACCGTCGATCAGGACCAGGGTCTGACTGGCTTCCGCGCCTCGCAGGCGCACTTGGGTCTGGCCTGCTGCGCTGCCGCCGTGATTGACCGAGACCCCCGGCAGGCTGCGCAGCGCTTCGGCCGCATTGCGGACCTGCAGGTTGGCAAGTTCCCGGCTCGTGACCACACTGACAGCCGATCCGGTCGTGTTCACCGGATAGCCGTCCACGCCGCCGCTGTCGCCACCATTACCACCGCCGGTTCCGCCTGCCGCTGCCGTATTTGCGGACGATGGCGCCTCCGGTTGCCCGCCACCGGCGCCACCGTCATTTGCCGACTGGTTCTGCGACGATGCCTGGGCAGGCTGCGTCGGCACGGCACGCGCCTTCGGCCTTGGGGCCGGCCTGGACAGCGTTGCGCTTTCAATGACGATGCCCGGCAACTGGGTTTCCGCATCGGCGTCCGTGGCCGATGCCAGCGTCGCGATCACAAGCGCTGCCTGTGCAGCCACACGGCGCCCACCGGACCGCCAATTGATCTTTTGAAACGTCATGGTCTGTTCCCGCAATCCAACGGGAAGCAATCTCAAGACATGTCTCCTGCATCACTGTCTGCCCGGTCCGCGGCTTACGAACTGACCAGACCTCAGGTTCAACGCTGAAAAATCCGTGATGCACCAGGCATAGACGTGCGACTGCTCCCCAACCGTTCACAGTCGCCACGACGGCAAGTCCGCTCCTGCGCGCGCCCCGCACGCTGGATGGGCGACCCGTTCCGGCAGGTCTCCTGGCTCGCGGCTCAAGCGTCCCGATCAGCCTTCCCAGCGTCGCCAGGGGCGACGGCAGTGGCACACATGATCGTCAGACTCGCCGCCTACAGTTGCGGGGGCAGCCACGGTTTCAAGCGATCCGGCAACTGCCGCCCGCTTTCACCGTGTTCCCTTTTCACCCAGTCCTGTTGCGAGGATCCGGGAACCGGCACGAGCCTTGATCACTACGCGCCGATCCCTCGCTGTCAACCTGGGAAACCTTTTGTCCAGCACTCTTTTCGGCCGTGGTGCCTTTGCGCCCTCAGGGCCATTTCACCACCGGCGGCATGGAAGAGAGGATCGAGGCGACATTGCCACCTGTTTTCAAGCCGAACACGG
>JBKDZY010000534.1:0-9642 GCA_047971765.1 Hyphomicrobiaceae bacterium
TGTCACCGTACGTCGACTTCACCTCGAAGACGCCGTCACCGATTTCAAGCACGGAGATGTCGAACGTTCCGCCGCCGAGGTCGTAGACCGCGATGGTCTTGGAACCAGACTTCTTGTCCAGGCCGTAGGACAGCGCCGCCGCCGTCGGCTCGTTGATGATGCGCAGCACCTCAAGTCCTGCGATCTTGCCGGCGTCCTTGGTGGCCTGGCGCTGGGCGTCATTGAAGTAGGCCGGAACGGTGATGACCGCCTGCGTGACTTCCTGGCCGAGGTACGACTCTGCCGTCTCCTTCATCTTGATGAGGATGTCGGCGGAGATCTGCTGGGGCGAATACGATTTGTCCTGGGCTTCGACCCAGGCGTCACCGCTCTTGCCCGCGGTGATCTTGTAGGGCACCAGACTCTTGTCCTTGTCCACCATGGGATCAGCGTAGCGCCGCCCGATCAACCGTTTGATGGCGAACAGCGTGTTCGTCGGATTGGTCACGGCCTGACGTTTGGCCGGGAGGCCGACGAGGCGCTCATTGTCGTCGGTGAAGGCGACGATGGACGGGGTCGTGTTGGCCCCTTCTGCGTTGGGAATGACCTTCGGCTGCCCGCCTTCCATCACGGCAACGCAGGAGTTGGTGGTTCCGAGATCAATTCCGATGACTTTTGACATGACGTTCTCGTCCTCTTGTTGCGGCGAACCGTATGGACCCTGTCGCCAACGGCCATCAGCGGTCGCTGGGGCGTCAGCAGGCATCCTCGGGCTCCGGCTCATCGCTCGTAGAGCCTTGGTACGGTCCCCTAAGCTGTCAAATGACGGCTTTTGGCTATATAGGTGTGGCCGTTAGGCCCCGCAACGCCTCAGGCCGATTTGCCCGAGATAAATTGCGCAAATGGGGACGAAACGGTCACGCCAAATTGGGGTTTGTTGTCGAAATGGGGCTTCCGACCGGATTTTGCCACCTCGAAGGATATTTCGACGCAGCCGGGCAGGCTGCGTTGATAGAGGACGTCCTGAGAGTGGTGGCCGAGGCGCCGTTCTATCGGCCTGCCATGCCGCGGAGCGGCAAGCTGCTGTCGGTAAGGATGACGAATTGCGGTCCGCTTGGCTGGGTGACCGACAAGGCCGAAGGGTACCGTTACCAGGCCTTCCATCCCGAGACGGGGGCGCCCTGGCCGATCATGCCGGTGGCGCTTTCCCGGCTGTGGGCGGATCTTGCGAATTATCCTGCGAAAGCAGAGGCCTGCCTGATCAATCACTATGATGCCAAGGCGCGTCTTGGCAGCCATCGGGACAGCGACGAGGCCGACAAGCAGGCGCCGGTCCTCTCGGTTTCGCTTGGCGACGAAGCGATCTTCCACGTCGGGGGGCTTCGGCGCGGCGACCCGAAGCAGCGGCTGACGCTGCGATCCGGCGACGTGGCGGTGCTGGGCGGAGAGGCGCGGCACGCCTATCATGGCATCGACCGGATCCTGCCCGGCAGCAGTTCCGTGGTGCCGTTCGGGGGGCGGATCAACCTGACGCTGCGGCGCGTCAATTTGCCAGCGTAAGTTTGGTTTCACGCCCACGGGCCGGAGGTGATCCGTGGGCGCACCTGTGGCTGATGGTGCTCAGCTTCCGTGGCCGGAGGCCGGGTTCTGGCCGCTTTCCGCGTCGTCGGAGGGCGGGGTGGTGGAGGTTTGGGCTGCGTCGTTTGCGGGCGTGGCCTGCGGCTGGGCCTGGTCGGTGGCCTGGGGTTTCATGCCGCCCTTGGCGACGACCACCATGGCGGGGCGCAGGACGCGATCCTCGATGGTGTAGCCAGGCTGGCAAACCTGGGCGACTGTCCCCGACGGGACGTTGGGAACGGGCATTTCCATCACCGCCTGATGGAACTGCGGATTGACCGGCTCGCCCTTGGGATCCATGCGCTTGACGCCGTGGCGCTCCAGAACATTCAGGAATTCCCGTTCGATCATGGTCACGCCTTCGAGGAAGCTCTTCAGGGCCTCATCGTGCTCGGCGGCTTCCGTCGGAACTGCGCCGATGGCGCGCTGCACATTGTCACCGATTTCGATCACATCCTTGGCGAACTTGGAGATCGCATACTTGGCGATGTCCGCCTTCTCCCGTTCGAGACGTTTGCGGACGTTTTCCATCTCGGCATGTGTCCGCAGCAACCGGTCCTTCAACTCGGCAACTTCGAGCGACAATTTATCGGCCTCGGAGGGCTGGGCCGTGGCTTTCTGCTGCGATGCCGATTGTGCGTTGGTGGTTTGATCAGTTGGCGGCGCATCGTGACCGGCGGAGGCCTCTGCTGCATGGGGCGGCGTCGGGGTGGAGTCGTGGTTTTCGCCGTCGGGTCTGTTGTCGTTGGTCATGGAACCTTCTTCCGAGATGTGGCCCAGCCGTGGAACTGCAGGAGCCGGACTGGCTTGCGCGCGCACCACCGGCGCGGGACTGGGCGTTCTGGCGAACGGGATGGTGTTTCAAAGGGCATATCGACCCGCGTTGACGAAAAATCAAGCCAGGGCCTTGCCGACGAGACGGGCGGTGTAGTCGACCATCGGGATAATGCGCCCGTAATTCAGGCGTGTGGGACCGATGACACCGAGGATTCCGACGACTTTCGAACTCGAGTCGCGAAACGGCGCCACGATGAGGGACGATCCGGACAATGAAAACAGCTTGTTTTCCGATCCGATGAAGATGTGTACGCCTTCGCCCCGATCGGCGAGACCAAGCAGATCGATCAGTTCGCGCTTGGTTTCGAGATCATCGAAAAGCTGTCGGATGCGCTCCAGATCCTCGATGGCGGCGAGGTCCTTCAGCAGGTTGGCCTGGCCGCGGACGAGCAGGTTGCGCTTCTCGTCCTGGGCGCCGGACCAAGTAGCGAGACCGGCCGCGATGATCTTCTGCGTCAACTGGTCGAGCTCGGCCTTGGCCCTCTTGAGGTCGGCCTCGATGCGCTTGCGCGCTTCGCCCACCGTCAAGCCCCGGACGTGGTGATTGATGTAGTTGGATGCCTCGGCCAATGCCGAAGGCGGCAGGCTGCGCGGGATTTGTATGATGCGGTTCTCGACGGCCTGGTCCTCGCCAACGAGGACGACCAGTGCCTTGCCGGGCTCCAGGAGCACGAACTCGATCTGCTTGAGGCGGAGGTCCTGCTTCTCGGATACGATCAGGCCGGCGCAATGAGAGAGGCCGGAGATCATGTTGCCGGCATCCGACAGCACCTGCTCCACCGGCTTTGCCTGCCGTGTTCCCAGGTGCCCCTCGATCTGGCGGCGTTCCTCGTCCGTGAGATTGCCGATTTCAAGCAGGCCATCGACGAACAGCCTGAGACCGGTCTGGGTCGGAAGGCGTCCGGCGGAGGTATGGGGTGCGAAAATGAGGCCCAGATCCTCCAGGTCCGCCATGACATTGCGCACGGAGGCCGGCGACAGGGACATCGGCAAGGCGCGCGAAAGGTTTCGGGAGCCGACCGGTTCACCCGTCGCAAGGTAGGTCTCGACAATTTGCCTGAAGATTTCGCGTGACCGTTCGTTCAGGCGTTGAATTCCGCTGTTTGTCTCCATGTCGTGCCTGTCATGAGACGATGCGCCACCGAAGAAGGCAGCACATCAGAGTTAAGTGTGCGGGCCTACAACGTCAATGTCTGGTCTGTTGAGCAGTGTTCAAACCGTGGAGAGGGTGTGGGAAAGCTCATGCAGGGTGTGCGCGGTGGTGATTCATGTTCAAGCTAGTGTGGCGGTTCTGAAGTTCGCCCTATCATATCGGCGGACGTTGCAAGCGAACTTCAGAACATGACGCCACACTAAGCCAATGATATCGCTCGTGCCCTTATCGACCGCGAAGTTCGTACGAATGTGCATTTTGAACTGACGAACTTCGCGGTCGGGACACCAGATGCGGATGCACCGCCTCTCAGGACTTCCCGGATTGCAGAGCTTTCAGCCGATAGAGGGCATCGAGTGCGGCACGGGGCGTCAGGTCGTCCGGGTTCAGGTCGGAGAGGGCTTTCTCAGCGGGACTTGGCTCAGCAGTGCGGGCGACGACCGATTTGGGGCGGGCGGCGCTGAACAATGGCAGCTCATCGAGGCTCGCCACGGGATTGATGGTTTCGGAGCTTTTGCCGCGGCGGCCCCTGGGCTCGCCCTTTTCGAGCACGCTCAGCACTTCCCCGGCCCGGTCGACGACCGCCTTCGGCAACCCTGCCAGCTTGGCCACCTGGATGCCATAGCTGCGGTCGGCGGCGCCCTTCTTGACCTTGTGCAGGAAGACAATCTCGTCATGCCATTCCTTGACGTCGATGGTGACGTTGGCCACCTCGGCAAGGCGTGTCGCGAGGGTCGTCAACTCGTGATAGTGCGTCGCGAACAGCGCCCGGCAGCGGTTGACCTCGTGCAGGTGCTCGACGGTGGCCCAGGCGATGGACAGGCCATCGAAGGTGGCGGTGCCGCGGCCGATCTCGTCCAGGATGACGAGGCTCTTGTCGGTTGCCTGATTGAGAATGCCCGCAGTCTCGACCATCTCGACCATGAATGTCGACCGGCCGCGGGCGAGATCGTCGGAGGCGCCAACGCGGCTGAAGAGGCGGTCCACGATGCCAATGCTGGCGCTGCGGGCGGGGACGAACGAGCCGATCTGGGCCAACACGACAATCAGCGCGTTCTGGCGAAGGAACGTGGATTTGCCCGCCATGTTGGGGCCGGTTACCAGCCAGATCCGGCCGTCTGCGGTGTCCTCGAAGCCGGGTGGGCGTCCCTCCTCGGGAACCGTGGCCTGTGGCTCGTAGGTGAGGTGCCCGAGGACGCAATCGTTCTCGACGAAGGGACCGGCCTTCTGTGCCTTGAGGGCCTGCTCGACCACCGGATGGCGGCCGTCGCGGATCTCCAGCCGGGTAGAGGTTTCGAGGGTGGGGCGCACGTAGTTCTCGCGTTCGGCGAGTTCGGCGAGGGCCGCGAGGCAGTCTATCTCGGCGAGGGCCGCGGAAAGCGAGCCGAGCGCGCCTTGTGCAGCGATGATTGCCGTCTCGAGCTCGGCAAAAACCTCCATCTCGATGGCGAGGGCCCGTTCCGCCGCAGAGGCGATGCGACCTTCGGTCTCCACCAGTTCCGTGGTGGTGAAGCGGACGGCGTTGGCCATGATCTGGCGGTGCCGGAAGGTTTCGGACAATGGAGGCGATAGCAAGGGCTTGGCATTCAAGGCCGATGTCTCGATGAAGAAGCCCAGAATGTTGTTGTGGCGGACCTTGAGATTCTTGATGCCGGTGGTTTCGATATAGCCGGCCTCGAGCGTCGCCATGACACGGCGGCTGTCGTCCCTCAGGCGCAGCGCCTCGTCGAGATCGGGGCGGTAGCCCTTCTTGACGAAGCCGCCATCGCGCTTCTGGTGGCCGGGGGTGTCGATGAGCGCGGCGGCGAGACGGTCGGCGAGGTCTGGCTCGACGCTCGTGATCTGCTTCATGGCCTGGCCAAGGACTTCCGGCAGACCGACGGCACCGGCGGCATTGTCCAGCAGCGTTGCGATGTGGTTGGCGGCTGCAAGGCCATCGCCGACAAAACCCAGATCGCGCGGCGCGCCGCGGCCGAGTGTGATGCGGGAGACGGCGCGGGCAATGTCTGGCGAGCTCTTCAGGCTCTGGCGCAGATCATCACGCAGGGGCGCGCTTTCGAGCAGGAAGGCAACCGCGTCCAGGCGGGCGTTGATGGCGCGAACGTCCTTCAACGGGCTGGCAAGGCGGGCGGCCAGCTCGCGAGCGCCGGGGCCTGTCACGGTGCGGTCGATGGCCGCCAGCAGACTGCCGTCGCGGGTGCCGCTGGTGGTCCGCAGCAGCTCGAGGCTGACGCGGCTCGAGGCGTCGATGGCAAGGGTGCTGGCCGGGCCTGACCGGCGCGGGGGGCGCAAAGCCGGCCGGGCGCTGATCTGGGTCAGGTCGATATAGCGCAGGAGGGCGCCGATGGCGGCCAGCTCGGGGCGCGAGAACTCGCCGAAGCCGCCAAGTTCGGAAACGCCGAGGCGTTCCTTCAGCAGTTGCTCGCCGGCGCGGCTGTCGAAGAACGCGCCCGCCACGGGCGTGATGGCGGGATTGATGGCCTTCAGGGCAAGGGAGAGGGACACATCGTCAACGGTGGCATCTGTGACGAGGGTCTCCTGCGGCGACAGTCGGACCAGTTCGCCAGGCAGGTCGCTCGCGGCGCTCATCGCGATCTCGAACTCGCCGGTGGAGATGTCGACGGAGGCCAGGGCATAGGTCTGGGCGTCGGGCGATCCGGCTGAGCCGGGCGCGCGGAAGATGGCCGTCAGGTAGTTGCGCGACCTGGCATCGAGGAGGGTGTCCTCGGTCAAGGTGCCGGGCGTGACGAGTCGGACCACGTCGCGGCGTACGACGGCCTTGGAGCCGCGCTTGCGCGCTTCCGCCGGATCCTCGAGTTGTTCGCAGACGGCGACGCGGAAGCCCTGCCTGATCAGGCGTTGGAGGTATTCGTCCGCACGGACGACGGGAACACCGCACATGGGAATGTCCTCGCCCAGGTGCTTGCCGCGCCTGGTCAGCACGATGCCAAGAGCTTCCGAAGCGATGACGGCATCCTCGAAGAACAATTCGTAGAAGTCGCCCATCCGGTACCACAGGATGCAGTCCGGGTTGGCGGTCTTGATCTCGAGAAACTGCGCCATCGACGGTGTGACGCCCGGTGCGCCGGGATCGCGCACGGGGGCGGTTTGTCGTCTGGCCGCTGGGGCCTGCTGCCTGGTGGCCGGCACGGTTGCTTCTGGTCTGGCGGCACCGGTTCCGGCGGAGGCGGCGTTGGCATGCGGATCCGGGCTGTGCTCAGCCGCTTCGTTCCGCTTGCTGTTGCTTCGCGCCATGAGCGCTCCCCCCGGGATGACCGATGTATGCGATATCTGCCGGCCGTTCGTGGCCGCGGGCCAGCCTTACCCGACAGGGGCGCCAGGGGAAAGCCTGTGTCCTGTGCCGGCTGGAAACTCAGTCACATTTTCCGGTCCGAACACACCTGGCGACTGCGGAGCGGTCATAGCTGGCGTAAATCGAACCGCCACAGGGACCAACCTCGATGTACTGTCCGCCGCGCTCGCCTTGCACCAGTACGAGTGCCCAACTGGTGCTTGCAATGCTCCCACACCATGGTCCGGTACATTCTCGACGGATATCGATGGTGGCTTGAAACGGCTTGCCGCTCGCGACATCCACCCCCTCAATTTGTGCCTTGGTGTGATAGGTGGCGCTCGGATTGGCCTCGGCCTCGCGCGGTGATCTCATCGGGGCATAGGGTGTCGCGACCGTCATCCGGCCTTCGACGGCTACCAGCGGAATGTTGCGGGCCTTCAAACTCGAGATTTCCCGAGTCGCTGGCAAGTCTCCAACGCAACTGAGCGCGGACGCGGGCGTGTTGTGGAATGCCATCACGGCGACCATCAAGGCCAACGGAGCCGCCATCCGGGCACCGGTTCGCGCCAATGCTGGACGTGCCATTGCATATTGTCTCTGAGTGTTGGTTTCCATGAGCAAGTTCGGTTCAGCAGGTTCGGTTCCACTTGGACCAATTCCGGCAAAGCCCGAACTGGTCTGGATTGTTTGCGCTCACGGACCGCACCGGCCTCAAGGCCTGGTCCTGGGCGGCGCGCACTGCCTGAGCCGCTGTCGCGGCCTGAGCGTTTCCACCTGGGGCGGGAACGCTACAAGTAGGCCGATCCAGGATAATCGTTCGTGAACGCCAGTCGCCGCCAAGGTGTTGCCTCCTCGATCATGGGAGCGTGACGATGATGGTGCCCGACAGGGAGACGGCGGCCCTGGCTCCCGGCGGTACGACAAGCGTCGACGTTTCCTCTTCGATCAAGGCGGGGCCGTCAACGGTGGCGCCCGGCTGGAGGTGATGGCGCTGCCAGACGGCTGTGTCACGGGCAGCCGGTTCGCCTGAAAAGCGCACAGGGCGGTGCCGGCCAGCGGGGGCGGCGGCCGTGGCGGGTGGTTGTGCGCTCTCGGCGGGAGGCAGGGCGCCGGTCTCGAGGACGGGCGCGGTCACCGACACGCGGATGGAAATGAACTCGATGGCGACATTCGGCGGTGTTCGGGAGAACTTCTCGCGGTAGGCGGCCTCGAACGCCTGGGCGAGGGCTGCCCTGGCGGCGACATCCTCTCCGGAGACATAAGGGCCAGGGGGCAATGGAACGACAAGATCGAACCCCTGGCCGACAAAACGACCATCGGCCAGACGGGAGACTTTCGCACTTCGGGTCGGCACGCCTGTTTCGCGGACCAGCTTCAGTGCTTCTGCTTCGAGCCTCTGGAATGTCTGTTCGAGGTTTGCGAGGTCGCCGTCGGCAAGTCGAAAGCCGATGGTTGCAACCCTGTCGATGCGGGCTGGCGCCATGATCAGGCCCAAAGCAGACGCCACGCCGGCATTGGGCGGGCAGATGACCTGTGAGGCGCCGAGTTTCGCGGCCAGGGCCGCCGCATGCAATGGGCCTCCACCGCCGGTTGCCAGCACGGCATAGTTGCGCGGGTCGCGGCCACGTTCGGCAATATGTACGCGCGCGGCGGCCGTCATGCTCTCGTTGACAACGTCGCGAATGCCGGAGGCAAGGTCGTCAACGGCAATGTCCAGGGGCTCGGCCAGGGAAGACAGGGCGCGTCTGCCGGCGTCGAGGTCGAGGCTGATTGTGCCGCCGGCAAAGGTTTCCGCGTTGAGGAGACCAAGGTGAAGGTTGGCATCGGTCACCGCCGGTGCCGTGCCGCCGCGCCCGTAGGAGGCGGGGCCGGGCTCCGAACCGGCGCTTTCGGGGCCGACCTTCAGCAATCCGATCTCGTCGGCATGGGCAATGGAGCCGCCGCCAGCCCCGATCTCGATCAGTTCGACCGTGGAAATGCGGATGGGCAGGCCGCTCCCCTCGGCAAACCGCTTCTGGCGCGCGGCCTCGAAGGCGTAGGTGACCAGTGGCGCGCCGTGTTCGACGAGGGCCAGCTTGGCCGTCGTCCCGCCCATGTCGAAGGCGAGGAGATGGGACCAGCCCTCGCGGTCACCGTAGTAGCCTGCAACCAGGGCACCCGCGGCGGGGCCGGATTCGAGCAACTGCACAGGCACGCGCATGGCCTCTGCCGCGTGCGTGAGGCCGCCGTTCGACAGCATCAGCAGCAGGGGAGCTGATATGCCAACCGCTTTCAGTTCGCGTTCGAGCGTGCCGATGTAGGAGGCGGCAAGCGGCTTGACGTAGGCGTTGGCCGCCATGGTCGAAAGGCGCTCGTATTCCCGTATCTCAGGCGCCACTTCATGCGACATGGTGATTGCGATGGCGGGATGACGGGCCTTGACGATTTCGGCCGCGGCCAGCTCGTGCGCCGGATTGGCATAGGCGTGGAGAAAGCCGATGGCGATGGAGGTGGCGCCCATGCCGCAGAGCCTTGCCGCGACATCTGCGACTTCATCCAGGTCGATCGGCGTGGCGATGGCGGCATCGGCCCGGATGCGTTCGGTCACTTCGAGGCGGAAGTCGCGCGGGATCAACGGGGCGGCGATCTCGATGCCGATGTCGTAGAGGTCGTATTTGCGTTCACGGCCGATCTCCAGGGTGTCGCGGAAGCCGCGTGTGGTGATGAGGCCGGTGGTTGCGCCGCGCCGCTCGATCAAGGCATTGGTGAAGAGTGTGGTGGC
>JBKDZY010000535.1:0-11215 GCA_047971765.1 Hyphomicrobiaceae bacterium
ATGCCGGTCGTGGTGTAGCGCTTGACGTGCTCGACGCTTCTGAACCCTTCGCGCGTCGCGAGCCCCAGGTCCTTGGCCGTGACGTCGTTCTGGAAGTCCACGAACGCCCGTCCGGGATTGACCAGCCTGGTCATGGCAATCTCTCGCTCGCCACCATCGCCGGCAAGGTCCACCACACCGGTGACCTCTGGCGCGGAAACCGGCTCGGTCGCTGCGCCCTGTTCCAGGGTGACAGGGCAGGCGTCGCGCGCTGCGTTCCGGCCGGCGGCAAGTCCGCCCGCAAGTGATGCCGCGAGCCCCCGCTCGCCACTCGCCGCACCGGCCAGCCACACATGGGCCACTTCGCTGGCGGGAACCATGGCGCCCACGCCGTTGTCCCAGGCAAGGCGGCCGCCGAGTTGCGAGAAGAGATGCAGCGTCGGCGTGAACCCGGCCGACATCAGCAGCAGGTTTGCTTCGATCTGCTCGTCATGGCCGCTGGCGTGCGTGATGGTCACGCTTTCGATGCGGGCCCGGCCACTGGTCCGGCACACGCTTCCACCCGCTACGATGACGGCGCCGGCCTCTGCCGCAAGCTGCCGCGCCGCCGTGCCCGGAGTCTCCCTGAGATCGACAACGCGCGCGATCTGCGCGCCGCTTGCCTTCAATTCGGGCAGCGCCCGGTAGGCCTCGTCATTGTCGGTCAAGAGCACGGCCTGGGTTCCTGCCAGCACACCGAAGCGATCCAGGTAGGTGAGCGCGGCGTGCGCCAGCATGATGCCGGGCCGGTCGTTGCCAGGAAAAACCTGCGGTCGCTCGATTGCCCCCGTCGCCAGCACAATGGCGTGCGCACGCACCTGCCACAGCCGCTCGCGAGGAAGCCCCGGAGGCGGTTCGGCCAGATGGTCGGAAAGGCGCTGGACCATCCCCATCATACGGTCGGGATAGCTGCCGAACACGGTTGTCCGTCGAAGCAGGCGAACGTTGTCGCGCTGCTCGAGCACGCCGATGGTGTCTGCCAGCCAGTCCGCAACCGCTCTGCCGCCGATCCTTGGCTTCGTTTCCCCGATCAACGAACCGCCAGGCAGCGCCTGCTCGTCGGCAATAATGACGCGGGCACCCGTTTCCGAGGCAGCCAACGCCGCCATCAGGCCAGCCGGTCCCATGCCCACCACCAGCACGTCGCAATGGGCGTGGATGCGGGCATAGTGATCGGGGTCTGACCCTTGCGGCGCCCGGCCGAGTCCCGCCATGCGCCGGATGGCCGGCTCGAAATAGCGGACCCATGCCCGGCTTCCCTTGTTGGCGCGGAGCCCCATGAAGGTCTTGTAGTAGAAGCCCGCCGGCAGGAACGGTGCGATCCGGTCGTTGACCGATCCAACGTCCCTGGCAAGAGATGGCCAGCGGTTCTGGCTTTCCGCCATGAGCCCGTCATAGATCTCGACTTCCGTGGCCCTGATATTGGGAGTCGTCCGCCGCCATCCTCTGCGCACGGTGACCAGGGCGTTGGGCTCTTCCGAACCGGCCGCGAGGATCCCCCGCGGCCGGTGATACTTGAACGATCGCCCAACCAGATGAATGCCATTGGCAAGCAGCGCCGAGGCCAGGGTGTCGCCAGGATGCCCCGTCAATGTCTGCCCATCGAATGTGAACGAGACCAGCCGTGAGCGGTCGATCTGCCCGCCGACAGCGGTGCGGTAGCGTTGTGTTTCGCGCGCTGCGCCGTTGTCCATCACGATTGGCCTTCCGCCGACGTGTCGGGCAGCACGGCGGGCGCTTCACCGGCCTTGTAGGTCGTGGCGATCCGGTCGGTCACCGTGTGCCGCACCGCATTGAAATACCGCCCGCAGCCATGGAGGTGATACCAGCGCTCGCGATGCCAGCCCCTGGAGTTGGTGCGGAAATAGAGGTAGTCGGCCCAGGCCGCATCGCTCTCCCGTGTGGGGTCGTTGCTGCGGATGATGTGGGCCTCGCCGGCATAGTGGAACTCCACCTCGGGCCGGTCTTCCTCGCAGTATGGACAGCGGATCAGAAGCATCGTCGGGATTTGGCTCCGTTCAGTAGGGGGTGCCGTTCTTGCGGGTGAAACGGAAAACGCCGTCCTGGCCAACCTCGCCGTGCATATCGACATCCGGATAAGTGACCGTGTCAGGCATGGTCCGGTCGCCGATGACCAGGAACGACTTGTCGCTGTCGGTCGTATTGATGAAGCGATGGGCGTCTCCTGTGCCGGCCGGGAAGGCCACCCACATGCCAGTCTCGATCGTCTCCTGGCCGGCATCGGAATCGAGCGTCAGCGGGCCATCGACGACCATCACGATCTCGTCCTGCGCGGAATGGGCATGCCGGCACGAGGATTGCGCACCCGGCTCGACGCGCACGAGATTGACGCCATAGTTTCGCAGCCCCCCGAAGTGGCCGAGCCGGCGAACATGCCGCTGCGTGTTGAGTGACCGGTAGGGCTCTGGATAAACCGTTGCATTGCTCTCCGGCACATCTTCGGGCGCGAAAATCTTGAACCCTTTCGCCATCGTTCGGTTCCTTGTCCTGCCGTCACGCGCCATGCGTGCGGGTTGCTCGTGTGCATCGGGTCAGTGCGACACCGCCGCCGCAGCCGCCTCGTCGATCAGGCTGCCTGAAATGAAACGGTCAAGGTTGAAGGGAGCCGCAATCCCGTGCGGCTCACCCCTGGCGAGGGTCGCAGCAAAGACGTGCCCCGATCCCGGCGTCGCCTTGAAACCGCCCGTCCCCCAACCGCAGTTCACGAACAGGCCCGCCACCGGCGTCTTGCCGATGATCGGCGAGCGGTCCGGGGTGACATCGACGATCCCGCCCCACGAGCGCAGCATCCTGAGCCGTCGCGTGACCGGGAACAGCTCCGCAATGGCCTCGATGGTGTGCTGCGAGACATGCAGGCCGCCGCGCTGCGAGTCGGAAGTATAGATGTCGGTGCCGGCACCGATCACCAGTTCGCCCTTGTCCGATTGCGACATGTAGGCGTGCACTGTGTTGGACATCACCACGCAGGGCATCACTGGCTTGACAGGTTCCGAAACCAGCGCCTGCAACGGGAAGCTCTCGAGCGGCATGCGCACGTCCGCCATGGCCATCAGCACTGATGTGTGCCCCGCGGCCACCACGCCGATGCGCTTCGCCTGGATCGCGCCGCGGCTTGTCTCCACGCCTGTCACCGCACCATCGACCCCGCGCCGGATGGCGGTCACCTCGCAGTTCTGTATGATATCGACGCCGAGCTTGTCGGCGGCCCGTGCATATCCCCACGCCACCGCGTCGTGGCGCGCGACACCGCCCCGCCGTTGCAGCGCCGCGCCGAGAATCGGATAGCGCATGGCAGGATCAATGTTGAGGATCGGGCAGAACGCCTTTGCCTCTTCCGGCGAAATCCATTCATTGTCGATCCCGGCCAGCCGGTTGGCGTGGACGTGCCGCTTGAAGACGCGAACGTCATGCTCGTTGTGAGCCAGCATCATCACGCCTCGCGGGGAGTACATGACGTTATAGTTCAAGTCGTGCGAAAGACCGTCCCAGAGCTTCATGGCGTGCTCGTAGATGGCCTCGGACTCCTCGCATAGGTAGTTGGACCTGATGATGGTCGTGTTGCGCCCGGTATTTCCTCCCCCGAGCCAGCCTTTCTCCAGCACGGCGACATTGCGCACCCCGTGCTCCTTGGCGAGATAGTAGGCGGTCGCGAGGCCATGCCCGCCCGCACCGACAATGATCACGTCGTAGGCGGGCTTCGGCGTCGCATCGCGCCATTGCCGGGGCCAGCGCGCATGTCCGGAAAGGCTTTCGCGGACCAGTTTGGGAAAGGAGAAACGCAAGTCGGCCTCTACGCGGTGAGCTTGTAGGTCGTGGTGGTTTCCATGTCGTTGCCATACCAGCATCTGATCGCGGCGTCCCGGGTGCCGAGATAGGTGGTCTTGCCGTCGGCCTGCGTCATCGGCAGGTCATGGCCCGGAACCAGTATGCTGCCAGCCTTCTTTCTCCATAGGGCCCAGATCATGTCGATCGACGCCCGGCTCACGGCTGGGTCGTAGGTCATGTCTGTGCTGCCGGACACAAGTTCCGCCCTGTTCTTGGCCGCATCGCCGGTAAAGATGACATCCTTCTCGGTACCGTGGAGGACATAGACGAGGCATCCGGGCGTGTGCCCAGGCGCGATGTGCGTTGTGATGCCGGGCAGCACCTCGCGGCCATCCGCCACCCGCTCCAGCGTCGGCCACTTCTCCAGGCGCTCGACATAGAGTTCCGGCACCGGCGTCTCGCCCCAGGGCTGGCGCATGGCCCAGTCCAGCTCGACATCGCCCAGCACGATGCGGCTGTCCCTGAAGAGCACCCAGTTGATCGAATGGTCCCAGTGCGAGTGCGTCAACAGCAGGTCCGTGACGTTGCCGGGTTTCAGGCCATGGGCCTTGAGGCCGCCCAGAACCAGGTCGCGCTGGCCGAATGAACCGGCATCGATCAGAACGACCTTTTCTCCGCGCCGCAGAAGCGCAATCGTGCTCCAGCCGAGCCCGCCGTGGCAAACGCTCTTGCCTGGAAAGCCCTGTACCAGGATGTCGATCTGCCAGCCCTCGATCTGCATTCCCACCTCCGCATATCCCGCAACGGTCCGTCTCGCCGGAACCTGGTGTCCCCATTCCGAAGTTCGCCAGATCCTGTGCCCCAGATCCTGTGCCCATGTGTATTAGCGAACTTCGGAATCGCAAAGGACACTGGAAACGAAAATCTACTCGTGCGGTTCAGATCGGGAAATTGCCTCAGGGGGTACAGCCAAATGAGGGCGAGTTTCTCGACCGCCACCCTAGACGAGCAATGGACGGGGCCACTAGCTGTCTCTTGCAAGCGTTAACACCATCGGAGTGCCGGAACCGTGTCCGGGCCGGTGGACAAGCCCCGCGAAATCCGGCTGCGCACGGCAGGTATGGCCGTCAATCCAGGCTGCTGTGTCTCCACTTCGCTGCAGGTGCAAAATTTTGTGCGCGTGCTCAACGACCTACTTTTCGCGCACCCGGGAATGTGAGATAAGCGCGCGCTGGCCTTGAGTCAGTTTTTGCAAACGAGATATCTGACGATGTCCATGACAAAATCTTTGCTTGTGGCGGCTGCCCTCGCGCTTCCCTTGGCTGCTTTCAGTGGCTCGGCAATGGCGCAGGACGCCAAGCCTGCTGCCAAGGCGACCGCCAAGAAGGCGAAGGCTGCCAAGAAGGCGGCGAAGCCCGCGAAAGCCAAGGCACCCGCCAAGAAGGCCTCTGGCGCGTCCTGCGGTGAGAACAAGTTCCGCAAGGGCGGCAAATGCGTGGATGCCCGCGATGCCAAGGGCCAAGCCGGAGAATAGGTAGACCATCCCGCCAGGAGTGCGCGGGGCAATCGCCGCCAGCTCCTGGCCGGACCGCCGCCGGATCGCGGTCCTCTCTTGAAATCGGCAGAACATCAGTCGCAAACGGCAGATGCTGGAATTGGCCTAGAGTGACTGCTGCCAGGGTTCTGGTACAAGCCTGAACCCGTCGCCATCCCGGGCGATATGCGCGAAACCGGGAAAATGCAAATGCATACCCGTCACCAGAAGGCGCTCCGCCGCGACGCGCTCGAATGTGCGCTTGCGCATGGTCCGCGCGGCCTCCGGGTCCGTATCGACGACCATGGCGACCTCCGGCCGTGGCACCTGCACCTCCGGCATGTGAACGGTATCGCCCCAGACCAGAAGATTTTCGCCGCCCGATGAGATCAGGTATCCGGTGTGCCCTGGTGTGTGGCCGGGCAGTGGCACCGCCGTGATCCCCGGCAGGATTTCTCCTTCCCGCGAGAACGTCTTGAGTCGGTCGCGGTAGGGCGCAACCTGGTCGCGGGCCTGCTGGAACATGAGCTTCTTTTCCCGCTCGGTCGCACGCGCCATCGCCGCGTCGTCCTGCAGCCAGTGCCTGGGCTCGTTCTCGTGGCAGACGAGCTCCGCATTGGGATAGTGCGGCCGTCCTGTTTCCAGGTCCGTGAGCCCGGCCGAGTGGTCCGGATGCATGTGGGTGAGCAGGATGCAGTCGATGGCATCGGGCCTGATCCCCGCCTTGGCAAGGTTTGCGAGCAGGTTCCCCGCCTCGGGGCCCAGATAGTCCCCCGATCCGGTCTCGATCAGCACCAGCCTGTCCTTGAGGTGCACGAGGAAGGCATTCACGGACAGCACGAAGGCGTCCCGGAACGCGGCCTGGAGATGGCGCGCGCCATCCTCGGCCGAAACGCCGATCATCATTTCATGGGTGCGCGTCAGGGTGCCATCGCTGACAGCGGTGACGGTAATGTCGCCAATGCGGCGTCGGTAGATGGGAGCAATCTGCTTCGGTGGCGTTTTGGTCATCGGTCCTGGTTCCATCAGCAATATGCGCGTGAGCGTGCCAAAGGAGGGTGGCGCTGTCGAGTGGGGCACCGCGGGGTGTGTCATGACGGCCAGGGTGCACAAGGTGATTGCGGGCCTATGGTTCAGATGCTTGACTGCCGCCGAACTCCCACGACGCATTCGTGACTTGATCCTGCCCACAGGTGAAACTTTCATGACTGAAACCAAGCAGGCCGCCAGGCTGCCCCTGTCCGGCATCAAGATCGTTGACTTCTCGCGCCTGTTGCCCGGGCCGTGGGCCACGACCATGCTTGCCGACATGGGTGCGGAGGTGATCAAGGTCGAGCAGCCCGGCATCGGCGATCCAAGCCGCTACAATCCGCCCGTCTATCGCGACGAAAGCGTCTATTTCCACACCGTCAATGCCGGCAAGCGTGGTATTGCGCTGGACTTGTCGAAGCCCGAAGGCGTGGAGGTGGCGCACCGCCTCCTGCGGTGGGCCGATGTCGCGATCGAATCCTTCCGCCCCAGCGTCGCAGCCCGCCTGAAGGTGGATTTCGAGAGCGCTAAGGCACTCAATGCCGGCATCATCTATTGTTCGATCTCCGGCTTCGGGCAGACCGGGCCGCTTGCCGCCGTGCCGGGCCACGATCTCGTCATCCAGGCGATGTCCGGCATCCTGAAGCCGCATCAGGACGGCTCCGCCAAGCCCGGAATGCCGTCCTTCCAGGCGGGTGATCTTGCTGCCGCCAACATGGCCACCATCGCCATCCTGGCCGCTCTTCGTCGCCGCGATCAGACAGGCGAGGGGGCCAACCTGGATATCGCCCTGCTCGACTCTCTGGTCGCCATGAGCAACATCTCGTTGCTGCCGGGCCTCTCCCGCCATGCCGGTGGACCCGGGACCCCCGCTCTCGAGGCCTGGGGCGCCACTCCGCGCTACACTCTCGACCCGACGGCTGATGGCGGATATCTGGCCGTCTGCCTGCTCGAAGCCAGGCTCTGGGGCGAGTTCTGCCGTGCCATCGGCAGGGATGACCTGATTTCCGAAGACGAGCGCCACGAAGACCGCCATTCCAGCCATGGCGGCCGCGCTGAGCGCTATCGGGAAGCCATCCAGGCGTTCTGCATGAGCCGCCCCCGCGACGAGATCGCGCGTGAAATGGCGGGGCTTGGCATTCCCGTCATGCCTGTCCTGGGGCCCGATGAAGTGATGGCCCATGAGAATACCCGGGTGCGCAACCTCGCCCATCGCCAGCCGCACCCGAGCCAGGGCCAGATTACCGTGCTGACCAATCCGCTGGTCTCCGCCGGTCTCGCCCGTTCCGAGCCTCGCAGCCCCGCCCCGCGCCTTGGTGAGCATGGCAGCGACGTGCTCGAAATGCTGGGGTATGAAGACGATGCCATTTGCGATCTCAATGCCAAGGGCATCGTTTCGTGATCCCCCAAGCCCACATCACGCCAATCCTGAACACTGGACGAGGACGCGCCTCATCATGAGCCAAGACACTGCAGCAGCCGGCGCCCTCGAAGGCCTTGTCGTGCTGGACTTCACCCAGGTCCTGTCGGGCCCTTTCTGCACCATGATGCTGGCCGACCAGGGCGCCCGCGTCATCAAGATCGAGCCGCCGGGCGGTGACCAGACCCGCAAGTTCGGCCCGTTCCGCAAGGGGCAGTTGACCATCGAGAACGGTGGCTACGGCAGCTATTTCGCCTCCACCAACCGCAACAAGGAATCGATAGTCGTCGATCTCAAGTCGCCCGCTGGCCGCGACGTCATCATGCGGCTCGCCGCCAAGGCCGACATTCTGGTCGAGAACTTCCGCGCCGGTGTCATGGACCGCCTTGGCCTCGGCTACGAGACGCTGCACAAGGTCAACCCGCGCCTCGTCTATGGCACGGTGCGAGGCTTCGGTGACCAGCGGTCGGGCGCCAGCCCCTATGTGGAATGGCCGGCCTACGACATCGTCGCCCAGGCCATGGGGGGCGTCATCGGCATCACCTCGACCGAGATCGGTGGCACGCCCACCAAGATCGGCCCCGGCATCGGCGATATCGTCCCGGCCATGCAGTTGGCGTTCGGACTGGTTGCCGCCTACTCGCGCGCCTGCCGGACCGGTGAGGGACAGCACGTCGATATTGCGATGCTCGACGGCATCCTTGCCATGTGCGAGCGCATCATATTCCAGCACGGCACTGATGGCTCTGTGCCGGGCCCCGAGGGCAACAGTCATCCCATCTTCTGCCCTTACGGCCTCTTTCCGGCAAAGGATGGCTGGGTCGCCATCGGTTGCCCGACCGATGCGTTCTGGAAGCTGCTTGCCAATACCATCGGCCTCGAAGCCATGGCTGACGACCCGCAGTATGCGACGGCTCCGCAGCGTGTGGCCGCGCGCGCCACGGTCGAGGGGGCTGTGCAGGCATGGTCGTCGCAACGAACCAAGGCCGAGATTGCGGCCATCATCGGCAACAAGATCCCCTTCGGTCCGGTCCTGCGGGCCGATGAGATTGTTGCCGATCCCCATTTCGCCGCCCGCGACATGATCCAGCAGGTCGATCTTCCAGGCTGCCCGGAAACCCCGCTGACCATTGCCGGCACCCCGGTCAAGATGTCGGAGACGCCCGGCGGGGTCCGTCACCGGGCTCCAATGACGGGTGAGCACACCACCGCGATACTTTCCGGATTCGGCTTCACGGCTCCCGAAATCGAGACCCTGCGGTCATCGAAGGCCGTGGCCTGATTGCCAGGCCGCCATGTCAAGCCGTCCGCCGCCGCGGCCTGGAGTCAACTCAGGCCGTGACCAGCCGTGCCGCAATGTCGAGGCTCACCGGGGCATCGCCCAGCAGCACGTCGATGGCCTCGGCTTCCCAGCCATCGTCGCCCCCGCTCAGCGGATCGGTCGGCTGCAGGCGGTGTTCCACGACGAAACGGGAGAGGATGGCACGGCGCGCATCGCATCCCGGCCGTGAGCCCTCCCAGGCCATGAGCACCGCCGATGTGATGTTGTAGAGTGCCGAGGCGGCAAGCCGGGCATGACGCTCGTTTTCCGGTGCCCGGGCGACCTGTCGCGCGAACGCCAGCGTCCGCTTCCTCAGGCCATCCAGGCGCGCGACGAAGGCGGCAGGCAGTGCGCCAGCCTCCTCCAGCTTTCTCTGCAGCGTGGCATCGAGCGCCTCCTCCGCACCGGCCTTGCCGACAGCGCGGCGCACCACATCGATGGCATTGACGTTGCTGGTTCCCTCCCACAAGACGCCGATATGCGCGTCCCGCACGAGGCGCGCGTTCACCCATTCCTCGATGTAGCCGTTGCCGCCGCGCACCTCCATCGCGCCCGTCGCCACCTGGATGTTGTCGCGGCATGCCCGGAACTTGCCAAGTGGCGTGAGGATGCGCAGCAGCGCGGCCGCCGCGTTGTCACCGCTGGCGTCCTGGTCCATCGCGGAAGCAGCAAGCATGGAGATGGTGAGCGCCTGCTCGGTGGGCACCATCAGTTTCATGAGCTGGCGGCGCATCAGCGGATGCTGGATCGTCAACTTGCCGAAGGCGACGCGCGAACGGCTGGCCGCCAGCGCCTCGTTGAGGCAGCGCCGCATCATGGCGGCGGCGCGGACGCAGTGGGACAGCCGGGACAGGTTCACCTGATCCATCATCTGCTTGAGCCCCTTGGTCACGTCACCGACCAGATAGGCCTTGGCGTTCTCGAAGTGGATTTCGCCGGACGCCATGGAGCGCGTGCCGAGCTTGTCCTTGAGGCGCACGATCCGGTAGCTGTTGCGGCTGCCATCCTCGAGGTGGCGAGGGCAGGCGAAGAGGGCAAGTCCGGAGGTGCCCGCCTGCGCCCCTTCCGGCCGGGCCAGCATCAGCGCCACGTCGGCATCGGCATGCGAGCAGAACCACTGGCCGCCCGTGAGGCGCCAGATGCCGTCTTCCCGCCGGGCCGTCGTTTCGATGTTGCCGACCTCCGAGCCACCCGTCTTTTCTGTCATGAACTGGGTGCCCTTCCAGAGCGATGCCGTGTCGCTCGCGAGCATGCGGGGCAGCAGGTAGGCCTTGAGGTCTTCCGAGCCATAGCGACGGATCAGGTGCGTTGACGTATCCGTCACGCTGATCGGGCACATGAGGCCGAATTCGCTTTGCACGAACAGGTACTGGAAAATGTACTTGGCCACTGCCGGCAGCGGCCGATCCATGCCCAGGACCCCGGGCCGGTGCGCCATGGCATGGAACTGGAAATCGCCGAACGCGATCTGCTCCATCTCGCGGTAGGCCGGGTGGTATTCGATCCAGTCCTCGTCGCGGCCGAACTGGTCGCGTGGATGCACCACCGGGCCATGCCGGTCAGCCAGGCGCGACAAGGTATCGAGACGCCCGCCCGCGAGCTCACCCATGCGGTCGAAATGCGCCATCAGGTGGTTCAGGCTGTCGGCGTCGAGATAAAGTCGCGCCAGGTCCTGGACGCCCCGGTCCGCCGCCCAGAAGTTCCAGCCATGGCAGTCGAGCGCCAGCGGCGTACCGGAGGCGTTGATCTGTTCGGGTGGCCTGGGTGTGCGGACAGCGTCGTTCATTCAATCTCTCTCCTGGCAAATGGCCATCGGGGACGGCGGGTAAGATGGTCCTACAGGAGTTCATAATACCGCGGAAGGGCTCCGGCAAGCAGGCTTCGGTTATGGGAGTTGCGGTGAGTCTGTCGAATGATGTTTTGCGATCAATCAAGGCGGCTGATCGCGGTGTAACGCACCATGCAGGACATGAAAAGGTTCGAGACCGGCATGAAAGCGCTCTCAGAGCGAGCCAGTCATGCCTGGCGCTCAATACACGTGTGGCCGACACAAGCGATTGAGAATCTGCCACACGCCCACGCTACAGCAATCAAGACCACCAGCCCA
>JBKDZY010000536.1:0-3460 GCA_047971765.1 Hyphomicrobiaceae bacterium
TAGAGCACCACGGGGATCTCGGCGAAATAGGCCAGGCCCAGGAACTCGCTCATCAGCGAGATGCCCGGTCCGGATGTGGCGGTGAACGACCGCGCGCCGTTCCAGGCGCCACCCATAGCAATGCCGACGGCGGCCAACTCGTCTTCCGCCTGGACAATGGCGTAGAGCTTCTTGCCGTCCTTGGTCACCCGGAAGCGGCGGGCGTGGCGCTCATAGCCTTCGGCAAGCGATGTCGATGGCGTGATCGGATACCACGCGCACACTGTTGCGCCGGCGTAGACGGCGCCGAGACCCGCAGCCTCGTTGCCCGTGACCATGATCTTGCCCTTGGCGCCTTCTGCGGGCCGGACGCTGATGCCGAGCGGACAGGTGAAGTGCTCCTGGGCATACTCCCGGCCGATGGCGATGGCCTGCATGTTGGGGCCGAGCAGCTTTTCCTTGCCCTTGAGCTGGTCGGAAATGACCTTTTCGAGCACCGCCACGTCCATGTCCAGCAGCGCCGTCAGCGCTCCCACATAGACCATGTTCTTGAACAACTGCCGCTGGCGGGCGTCCTTCCAGATCTTGGCGCAGATCTCGGCAATTGGCAGGCCGAGCACGGTGATGTCGCTACGCTGCCAAAGGCGGGGCATGGTTGAATCGTAGAGTAGCCAGCCGCCGGGCAGAACCTCGGCCACGTCGTTGGCGTAGGTCTGCGGGTTCATCGCCACCATCATGTCGATGCCGTCGCGCCGGGCCGTATAGCCTGCTTCCGACACGCGCACCTCGTACCAGGTCGGCAGCCCCTGGATGTTCGACGGGAAGATGTTCTTGGGGCTCACGGGAATGCCCATTCGGAACAGCGTCTTGGCAAAGATCGCGTTCGCGGACGCACTGCCGGAACCGTTGACGGTTGCAAACTTGATGACGAAATCGTTGATGCCGCTCATGCCAGTGAAACCTTCGTCCGCTCCGGCTTCCGTGCCTTTAGAGTGTTCTAGTGAAGCGGCCGCTGCAAGTCGCGTAGTAGACGATCAACGGCCTCGGTCCTTGTGATCTGTCGCTTCTGCTCACGTCGCCAGGTAGCGACCATGACGGCTCATGCACGCGCTGGCCGCCTGTGGCTCGGCGTAGAAGAACTGCTGCATGTCCCACGCCCCGGTCGGGCAGCGTTCCGCGCACAGTCCGCAATGCAAGCACACATCCTCGTCCTTGGCCATGATGCGGCCGGTCTTGAGTGGCGCTGAAATGTAGAGGTCCTGGCTCGTATTCAGCGCAGGTACACGCAACTCTTCGCGCAGCTCCGCCTCATCGTCGTTCATGAGGAAGTTGATGCAGTCCACCGGACAGATGTCCATGCAGGCGTCGCATTCGATGCACAACGGCCCCGTGAACACCGTCTGCACATCGCAATTGAGGCACCGCTCGGCCTCGCGCAGCGCAAGCTGGTCATCGAAACCCAGTTCGACCTCCATCTTGAGATTGCGCACCGAGGATTCGAGATCGGCGTGGGGTACCGCCGTGCGATGGTTGGCGTCGTAGTTGTTCGAGTAGGACCACTCGTGGATGCCCATCTTCTGCGACACCAGGCTGATGGACGGGTCCGGGCGGTCGGTCAGCGAACGACCATGGCAATAGGCGTCGATCGAGATCGCGGCCTGATGACCGTGGGCGACAGCCCAGATGATGTTCTCGGGCCCCCAGGCGGCATCACCACCGAAGAAAACGCCGGGACGGGTGGACATGAACGTCGTCCGGTCCACCTTCGGCATGTCCCATTCGCCGAATTCGAGGCCGATATCGCGCTCGATCCACGGGAAGGCATTGTCCTGCCCGATCGCCATCAGCACGTCATCGCACGGGATCGTGACCATCTCGCCCGAGCGCTTCAGTTGCGGCCGGCCTTTGGCATCGACACCGGTCTCGATCATCTTCTCGAACACCATGCCCGCCAGCTTGCCGTTCTCGATGACGAACGATTTCGGCGCATGATTGTCGAGGATCGGGATGCCTTCGTGGACCGCGTCCCGGATCTCCCAGTCGGAGGCCTTCATCACCTTGCGCGGTGAGCGCACGGTCACGGTCACGGCCTCGGCACCGAGCCTGAGGGCGGTGCGGCAGCAATCCATGGCCGTATTGCCGCCACCGATCACCACCACGCGCTTGCCGATCTTGTCGACATGCCCGAACGCGACCGACGTCAGGAAGTCGATGCCGATATGAATGTTGTCGTTGGCTTCCTTGCGGCCGGGAATAGTCAGATCCTTGCCCTTCGGCGCGCCGGTCCCGACGAAAACGGCATCGAAACCATCGTCAATAAGCCCTTTCAGGCTCTTGATCTCATGGCTGAATTTGGCTTCGACGCCAAACCCGACGATGCGGTTGACCTCGTCGTCCAGCACCTCTGCCGGCAGCCGGAAGGAGGGAATGTTGGTCCGCATCAGGCCACCGGCCTTCGGATCCCTCTCGAACAGCGTGCAGTGATAGCCGAGGGGCATCAGGTCTCGTGCCACCGCCAGTGAGGCCGGTCCAGCGCCGATCAGCGCCACGCGCTTGCCGTTCTTCTTGGCCGGGATCTTCGGCATGTAGCCGTCGATATCGCCCTTGTAGTCGGCCGCGACCCGCTTGAGGCGGCAGATGGCAACCGGCTCGGAATTCTTCTTGGAAGGATCTTTCGCCGTCGGTTCGTCGCTGGTCTGCAGGCGCCCGCGCCGACAGGCCGGCTCGCAGGGACGGTCACAGACGCGGCCGAGAATACCCGGGAACACGTTGGATTCCCAGTTGAGCATGTAGGCATCGGCATACCGGCCGTGCGCGATCAATCGGATATATTCCGGTACCGGCGTATGGGCCGGACAGGCCCACTGGCAATCCACCACCTTGTGAAAATAGTTGGGGTTGGAGATGTCTGTCGGGGCCATACCGCGGCGCGCTCGCGCGGCAACGTCGCTCGCTTGCATCAAGCCTGCTTCCCTGGATGTTGTCGTGGCGCCATTCGCACCGTTGGGCCTCTTCGCCGTGCCCGCCCGCCATCACGCCGGACACCCGCTACTCTGCGTGTATTTTGGGCAACCCGGAACGGGGCAGCCGCTGCATCCACGCTGATGGCAATTGTATCGACCAAATGAAACGTGCGGCAACGAATTAAGTTGCGGCAGAGCACAATTTTGCACCCTCGCCGTACTTGGCCGGAACGCAAGCATGAGCGCTCAAACCACTGGCAGGTAGCGTGTCACAGCGGTGTCGTCAACTGGCCAGTTTCGTTCGCAAGTCTGCAATTCATGCAATGTGATGAATAATAAGGCGAATACAATAATCGCCCACAAATTAGGCGTAACGGGCAGGGACGATCCGTCGCTCCAATCTCCTTGATTACAAGTGGGTTTTAGGTCTTTCTCGCCAACGTCCGCGCACTCATGCGATACGCCAAACTGTCCTGTTGCCGGCTGGCGACGCAAACCTTAACAAGCGATATATGGTA
>JBKDZY010000537.1:0-2447 GCA_047971765.1 Hyphomicrobiaceae bacterium
AAACAGCGGTAATGAAGGGGCGCGAAGAGTCCATATCGCGATGGATCACCGCCGTAACGCCCCAGTGATCCGGCGAAATCTCGACATCGCCTTCCGGCCTGGCGCGCATGATCTTCTGCAACTGAGGCAATAGGTAGGGCGCAACCAGCAGGTCTTTCCAGCCCCAATCGCGCTCCAGTGCCTCCTTCAGCCGGTCGAGATCGCCCAGCGGCTTGTGCATATCGGGTTGCTCGACCTCGACATAGCAAAGCTGTACCGGCGAGTTGCGCTCGATATGGCGGTCAACCGCGGCCTTGCGGATCACCTGGGCGTTGATGACCGTATCCTGTGGCACGTCAACCACGAGGTCACCCTGAATGGTGGCCGAGCAGGACAGGCGGCGGTTGGCGGGCAGGCCGCGCACACGATCATACCGCTCTTCCTTCGGCCCACGTGCGGAAATATGGTCGTTGGACGAGACAATGCCGTGCTTGGCGAAATTGCCTTCCTGAATTTCGATCTGGCAGCGTCCGCAGGTGGCGCGCCCGCCGCACACGCTCTCGACATAGACGCCAAGCGACCGCGCCGCATCCAGAACCGGCGTGCCGACTGGAAAGCGCCCGCGCTTGCCCGACGGCATGAACAGGACGAGGGGATCAGTGGTCATTGTGGGACACCGCGAGGCTATCGTCATTTCGGAGCCGCGCAGCGGAACCCGTAATCCAGAGATGTGAGTGTGCAGGATAGAGTGAGGACGCCAAATTGACCCTTGTGGTTGATGATCGAGCGTCGGCGCTCTGGATTCCGGGTTCCGCTGCGCGGCCCCGGAATGACGGAACGAAGGCGTGCCGACCGGAAAAAGCCCGCGCTTGCGGGAGGGTATAAACAGGACAGAGGGGGGCGTCGTAGAGCAACAACTCTACCCCCGGCTCCTCCGTCCCTCGCGCCCGCGTCCACGGCCGCCTGCAGCGCCCGGTTCACGGTTGAAGTTGATCCAGGCGGCACCGCCGGTATCCTGGTTGAGCAGGAAGTTGGCTGCGCGGATAGCCTCCATTTCCTTGCCTGGGCGCGACTTGGTTGAGCCAATGCCGAACAGCTTGCAGAAGGTCTCGTCGTCCATGTCCGGCGGCAGCATGATGCCAGCCGCTTCAACCTCGGCCTTCTTCTCGGCGATCTTCTTTGGCCCGACCGGAATGGCCACCGGGTTCATGATGGCTGATGTCATGCCAGCAGCATAGGCCATCGGCAGGAAGGCATTGTTGATGCCGTGGCGGTTTGGCAGGCCAAAGGAAATGTTGGATGCACCGCAGGTGGTGTTGACACCCAGTTCTTCGCGCAGACGGCGCACCAGCGTGAACACCTGATGACCGGCAGTCGCCATTGCGCCAATCGGCATCACCAGCGGGTCAACCACGATGTCATGCGCGGGAATGCCGAAATCGGCAGCGCGCTCGACGATTTTCTTGGCAACGGCAAAGCGCACGTCCGGGTCTTCCGAAATGCCGGTATCGTCGTTGGAGATGGCGACCACAGCGACATTGTATTTGGCGATCAGCGGCAGCACTTTTTCCAGACGCTCTTCCTCGCCTGTGACTGAATTGACCAGCGGGCGGCCCTTGGCGGCCTTCAGGCCGGCTTCCAGGGCGCCGGGCACCGAGGAGTCGATGCAGATCGGACAGTCGGTCACCGCCTGCACGCGCTCAATCAGCTTCGGCATCAAGATCGGCTCGACAAAATTATTGTCGGCATAGCGCGGGTCACCCGCCATGAGGTTGGAGAAGACCGCGCCGGAGTTCACATCCAGAACTGTCGCACCAGCCTCGACCTGAGCTACAGCATCTGCCTCGACGCGAGAGAAGTCGTCGCGCTCCAGCTCTTCATTGAGGATCTTGCGGCCTGTCGGGTTGATACGCTCGCCAATCACGCAAAATGGTTGGTCGAAGCCAATAATGGTTTCGCGGGTCGCGGAGGCGACAATCGTGCGGGTCATCCATTTCTCCTCAAAATATAAAGACTTCTTTATATTGTTATATGATTTCCATCAAGGCGTGACTTTTTCAAGCATTGTTTCTGGGTTGTAGCCCGTTTCGCGTTGCTTCAATTCCTCAAGGCGTTCGGCGACGACGGCTTCATCACTTTGTGGCTCACGCGTCCAGGGACGACGCCCCTTCAATACGCCAGAATCGCTGACAATCTCGGCGACAAATTCCTCAAGCCGGTAGGCCATCACATGGATGCCGGACACACCCGGGATTTCCTTCACTTCATTGATGATGTCGATGCAGATCTTCTTGCCTTCGGCCTTCTGGTCCTGCGCGCCTTCAAGCCGCTTTATGATGTCGTCGGGAATGTGCACGCCTGGCACGTTTGATCGCATCCAGCGCGCTGTCTTGGCAGAGGGCAGGGGGCCGACACCGCACAGAACGAACACTTTTTCGGTGTGGCCGAGATCACGCGCCTTTTGCATG
>JBKDZY010000538.1:0-7213 GCA_047971765.1 Hyphomicrobiaceae bacterium
CGATCCTGCGCCGCTGATTTCTTGTCGTCATGCGAAAACACCCGTTCCGAGCGGACCGGCAGTGAAATTCGCACCATCGCCCCGACCGTGCGGTTGGGGCCTTCGGAGGCATCCTCGATCAGCAGGGTTCCACCATGCTGTTCGACAATCTTCTGCACGATCGCAAGCCCGAGCCCGGTACCCTTTGAGCCCTTGGTCGTCACATACGGTTCCAGGAGCCGGGCGCGATGTTGCTTCGGAAGACCGAGGCCGTTGTCGATGACCTCGATCACGATGCGCCGGTCATCGAGCGCGAGCCGCGTCTCGACCACAGGATGCCATCCCGCATCCCGATCCTTGGCCGCGGCAGCACTTTCCACACTCTCTGTGGCGTTCTTCACCAGGTTGGTGAGCGCCTGCGTGATCAGCCTGCTGTCGATCTCGGAGACAACCGGGCTATCGGGAATATCGAGCACATACTCGACGTCGGTATGACCTTCGCGAAACAGGATCACGGGCTCCTGCACCGCATCGCGGAGATCCGCCATCCCCATCACAGGCTTGGGAACACGCGCAAACGCAGCGAACTCGTCGACCATCGTCTTGATGTCACCGACCTGGCGCACAATGGTGTCCGTCAACTTCTCGAACGTCTCGCGGTCCTTTTCGATCGAGGCGCCGTATTTGCGCCGGATGCGCTCGGCGGAAAGTTGTATCGGCGTGAGCGGGTTCTTGATTTCGTGCGCGATACGCCGCGCCACATCTCCCCACGCAGACGACCGCTGTGCGACCACAAGTTCGGTGATGTCGTCGAACGTCACAACCCCGCCCTTGGCCACGTCGCCGTCCTCACGGGTCACGCGCACCGAGAAGCGGCGCTCCTCCCCATCGACGGAAATGGTGGCATCCTGCGGTCCGCGCGGTCGGGGTGCGCCGCTGCCACCATCTATGGCTGCCGCCAGGTCCGGCGCGCATTCCGCAAACGTCTTGCCGATCATGTCGCTGGCGGTCTTGCCCAGCATGCGCTCGGCCGAAGGATTGACCAGACTGACCCGGCCTTCGTCGTCGAGCCCGATCACGCCCGCGGATACACCTGAAAGAACGGCTTCCATGAACCGGCGGCGCTCGCTCAACTGGCTGTTGACGCTCATCAGTTCCTGGCGCTGACGCGACAGTTCGCTTGTCATGTTGTTGAAGTCACGGGACAGACGCCTCAGGTCTCCCTCTCCGCGCCGCAACGGCAGCACCACATCGAGATCGCCCCGGGTCACATGCTGGGCCGCCGAAATCAATCTCCGGATCGGTGCAACGAGATGCCGCGAGAACCACATCCCGACCCAGATGGCCGCCAGCGTGCAGGTCAGCGCAATCATGAAATACATGATGGCGTGGGCGAGTTTCGGCCCGTTGCGGGCCCGGCGCAGATGCTCGTACTCGGTAACTGCTGCCTGACTTCGCTGTACCTGGTTGACCACTTTCGGGTTCACGCCGCGCGCAACATAGAGGAAATGCCCCGGCAGGCTTTCAAGCCGCGACACGGCCGCGATTCTGTAGACCTTGCGCGGCATCAGGAGCGGAACATGGCCTTCGCTCGCCAATTGCAGCATCCGCTCTGGCGGCGGACGGAAGGCCACGCGCGTGTCCGCCATGAACTCGATATCCGCCTTGCCCTTGCTGTCGATGATCGCGGCCACCGACAAATCGCGCAAGCTGACCTGCGCCATCAGCGTTGTGGTCAGATCCTTGATGTTGGCGTCCGTGATGTGCTTGCCGCGGACATAATCGTCCAGGTCCGCGGTCATGTTCACGGCATCGGTCCGGATCACCTGGCCATGTTCCGTCAGATAGGCCCTCGCCACGTCCAGGGAACTCGCGACAATGGTCCGCGTGCGCGTCGAGAACCAGGTGTCGAGTGACCGCGAGAACGTGATTGTTGCAGCTACGGCCAGCAGGATTGCCGGCAGGGCCGCAATGACCGTGAACAATCCGACGATGCGCACGTGAATGCGCGCGCCCGCCACCTTGCGCTTCCAGGCTCGCCACAACCCGATGGCCTGCACCACCAGCACCGCGAACATCACCAGGATGAGGACGATGTTCACCGCCAGCACGATCAGCACCACTTCGTTGCGTGGCGCGATCGGTGTGAGCCCTGTCAGGATGAGATAGGTCGCCAGCCCCGAGACCAGTGACAGCACAACGACAACGAGGCCGAACCAGAAGCTGTGGGGACTGGCGCCGGGAAGTGGGGCACCTTCGGGATCGAACACCAGCGGATAGGAAACCTTCCCGCTGTGGCGGTCCTCGTCCCGTTTGGAGTGTCCCTTGCCGGTACTCTCGCTTCCATCGACAGGCGCGGAAGAGGCGGGCGAACCCGTCACGGGGGCGGTGTCGCCCGCACGCGGGGGTTCATCGCGACGCGCATCCTGCACGTCGCCGAGCCGCCCTCCCCTGCCCTTCGCGTCTTGATCCGACAAGTCCGTCCACCGGTTTCAATGTGCCCTAGGCCAGGTCGCGTGCCCCACGCGCGCGCTCTGCCAGCACCTCAGTTGCAATAAACCCTTTGTCTGCGCAATGCAGCGACACACTGTGACTTTTTCGCGACAACGACACTCAGGTAGACGCGGCAGAAGGGCGCGTCAAGGTCGTTCAATCGCCATCACCGGCATGGATGACGATTGTCTCAATCCGCTAAATACTTTGCGGGCCCTTGAATACCTGGATATTGAGCGTGCTGATTTTTTCGCGCAGCGTATTGCGATTAAGCCCAAGTAATTCCGCGGCTTTTATCTGGTTGCCGCGCGTTGCGGCCAGCGCTGCCACGATGAGCGGACGCTCGACCTGCCTGATGATGCGCCGGTAAAGCCCGGGGGGCGGGAGTTCTCTCCCGAACGATGCGAAGTGTTGCCCCAAAAAGCGTTCGACCAGCTCGGGCAGATCCGCGCCGGTATCGGCCACGTCGTCGACCGACACAGGTGCGGTCGCTTCCGCCAGCTCGGCATCGACCAGATCGCCCGAGATCGTATCCTGCGAATGAAGCGCAACGAGGCGTTGTACGAAGTTCTCAAGCTCGCGAACATTGCCAGGCCATTGATATCGCTTGAGGCGCTCGATTGCAGCCGGCGCCAGCGTCCTTTCGCCCAGACCGTCGCGCGCGGCCTGCCTCAGGAAATGCCGCGCCAGATCGCCAATGTCGTCGAGGCGTTCCCTGAGCGGTGGCAGGCGCAAGGGCACGACATTCAGCCGGTAGTAGAGATCCTCGCGGAACAAACCCTGCTGGATCTGCGTGCGGAGGTCCCGGTGAGTCGCCGCGATGATCCGGACATTGGTCTTGATCGGCACCCGGCCACCGACGGTTGTGTATTCGCCTTCCTGCAGGACCCGCAACAACCGCGTCTGCGCCTCGATCGGCATATCCCCGATTTCATCGAGGAACAGCGTCCCGCCTTCGGCCTGCTCAAAACGGCCTTCCTTGCGGGTCTGTGCGCCCGTGAAAGCCCCCTTCTCGTGGCCGAACAACTCGCTCTCGATCAGCTCCCGTGGAATGGCCGCCATGTTGAGCGCGACGAACGGACCATGTCGCCGCTTGCCGTGATCGTGCAGGACACGCGCAACCAGCTCCTTGCCTGTCCCCGATTCGCCAACGATCATGACCGTCAGGTCGGTTTGCGTCAGGCGCGCCAGCACCCGGTAGATCTCCTGCATGGCCGGCGACCGTCCGATGATCGGCAGCTCCTCGCCATCGACAGCATCGCTTGACCGCTCCCGCCGCCGTTGCGGGTCCGCCATGGCCCGGCCGACGATCGACACCACTTCCGTCAGGTCGAACGGCTTCGGCAGATACTCGAACGCCCCACGCTCGGCTGCCGTGATGGCCGTCATCAGCGTGTTCTGCGCACTCATCACGATGATCGGCAGTGTCGGCCGCAATTTCCTGATCCGCGGAATGAGGTCGAACGCATTCTCATCCGGCATCACGACATCGGTGATGATGACATCGCCAAGTCCCTCCTGCGCCCAGCGCCACAGGGTCGCGGCATTTCCGGTAGCCCTCGGCGAATATCCCGCCCGCGCCAACGCCTGGTTGAGCACTGTGCGAATGGCAGCATCGTCGTCGGCAATCAGAACCGTTCCATAGGCCATGGCAATTATCCTCCGGCGCGGGGTTGACGCTGGGACTGTGTTTTTCGATCGGTCAGTGGCAGCAGCACGCGGAAGATGGTGCTTGGCGGTTTCGATTCGCACTCGATGATGCCGCCATGGTCACCGATGATTTTCGCGACAAGCGCCAGCCCGAGCCCCGAGCCGGAATGCTTCGTCGTGACGAACGGGTCGAACAGGTGGGGCCGAATGGTCTCGGGAACGCCAGGCCCGTCATCCTCGAACTCGATGCATAGCGGCAGCGAGACACGATCGTCACTTCCCTTCACCGACAGCCGGACACCGGGCCGGTAGGATGTGCGAAGGATGATGCGTCCACCTTCCGTTCGCTGCTCGACCGACTCTGCGGCATTCTTCACGAGATTGAGGAAGGCCTGGATCAGCTTGTCCCGGTTGACCGCGATCGGCGGCAACGATGGGTCGTAGTCCGCCACCAGCTTGCAGTGCCGCGCGAAACCGTTCTCGGCCAGCCGCAGCACGTGATCCAGGATGGCATGGACATTGACCAGCTCGGTGACAAGAGGACGCTCGTCGCCGAATACTTCCATCCTGTCGACCAGGTTGCGGATGCGATCGGTCTCCGAGCAGATCAGGGCTGCCAATGGGCGGTCTTCCTCGCTGAGGTCGGGCTCGAGCAGTTGTGCCGCCCCCCTGATGCCGGACAGCGGGTTCTTGATCTCGTGTGCGAGAATGGCCGCCATGCCCGACACCGACCGCGCGGCCGCACGATGGGTCAACTGCCGCTCGATCATCTGCGCAATGGAGCGCTGCTGGATCATCACCAGCGTCAGGTCAGGGCTCTCCGGCAGCGGCCCGGCATGAATGTCCACCAGCCGCTGGGCCTGGACCTTGGGCGTGGCGATGGCGACGCCATACTCGTTGATGGCGGCTTCGGTCCGTCGCACCTCCTGGATCAGGGACAGCAGCGGACAACCAAAACCGACGATCTCCTCGAGGCGCTGGCGCTTCAAGAGTGCCTGCCCCGCCTGGAAGAAGATCTCGGCCGCGGGGTTGGCATAGATGACCCGCTCATCTGCCGCGATCACCAGAATTGGATGGGGGAGTGCCGCCAGCAGCATGTCGTGGGCAATGTGGCGGCGCGAGGCGACGGCGACGCCTGTGACGGTTGCGGGGATTGGCGCAATCTCCCGGCTCGATGCCCGCTCGCCCGCCGGCACACCCTCGGCCGCACCACCTGCATCATCGCCGACCGGCACCGTCGCGCCGTCCGTGGAGCGGGAACGTCGCTTCGCGTCCGCGCGAACGCCACTCTGCCTCGCCGCTTTCCTCGATCCGGTCATGCAGCCTGCTCCGCGCATTCAATGAAGAACTCTTCCAGCCCCGCCAGCACCCGGTTCGCGTCGTCGTCTGTGCACAACCTGCGCCGCCAGATTTTGACGTCACCGGAATTCCGTCCCGAACGTTCGAGGTACCAGCCGATATGCTTGCGCGCATTCCGCAGCCCGAGCCGGGAACCGTAATGGATCAGCATCTCGGCGATGTGTTCGCGAGCAATGGCTGACAGGGCTTCGACGCCCGGATCACCGGGATCCTCCCCCCCGTCCAGCACGGCCGCGATCCGCGCTGGCATCCAGGGCGCGCCATAGCCCCCCCTGCCAACCATGACGCCATCGGCCCCCGAGCGCGCCAGCGCCGCCTGGGCATCACCAGGGCCGAGAATGTCGCCATTCACCAGCACGGGAATGCCGACGGCTTCCTTGACGCGCGCGACCTGTCGCCAATCCGCGCTGCCCTTGAAGAACTGACAGCGCGTCCGGCCGTGCACGGTAACCATCTGCACACCCACCTCCTCGGCGCGACGCGCAATATCAGGCGCATTCAGGGATTTATCGTCCCAGCCGAGCCGCATCTTAAGCGTCACCGGCAGGCTGGTCGCGGAAACCACCGCCTCCACCAGCGCCAGGGCGGTGTCGGGCTCCCGCATCAGCGCACTTCCAGACAACCGGCCGGTGACTTCCCGTGATGGACACCCCATATTGATGTCGATGATGTCAGCGCCGCTCTCTTCCGCCAGCCGAGCCCCCACTGCCATGCACCTCGGCTCGCTGCCCACGAGTTGTATGACATGGGGTTTCAGGCCATCGCCTCTGGCGCGGCGGACGACATCCTTGCGCTGGCTCGCCAGTTCCCGGCTGGCCACCATCTCGGAGACCACGAATTCACCGCCGAGCCGGTTCGCGGCCCGCCGAAAGGGCAAATCGGAAACGCCGGACATCGGGGCCAAAACCACGGGCCGCGCCAATTCGACCTTACCAATACGGATTGGCCGCAGACTGCCTCGCGTGGCGCTGCCGTCTCCCGCCGGCGACCCCGAACCTACCGTTTCTGACCGATCGAACACTTCTCTGCCTAATTTCTGTCCAACTGCATTTCATGCCTTGAATTTGTGCACACTAGTTTCAGTCGATCTATTTCGCAAGTGCGAATTGGAGCCTGCTCACAGAGACCTGATGCTTCGTGAAAGTTGATGAGGGCGCGTCCTTTGCCTGGAGCCTTGTTGCATTGCGAAATTGCCAGGCTCCCGGCGGACGGGTATGTCGCGTGGCATAAGGAGCCCAAGCAAACCCGCTCAAAGGAGGAAGACGCCCGTGCACGTCGCAGCCGTGATCGTTGCCGCCGGACGTGGCCTGAGGGCGTCCCGCGGTGACGCACGCCCCAAGCAGTATGTCGAGCTGGCGGGCAGGTCCCTCCTCACGCACACGATCGAGGCCCTGGCCCGTCATCCCGGCATCGACGCACTCCAGGTCGTCATTCACCCCGACGACACACCGGCCTACGATGTCGCAGTCGCCGCGCTGACCACCACGAGCAGGGCGAAACTCCTGCCGCCCATCTTCGGGGGCAGCACGCGTCAGGCGTCCGGACTTGCCGGCCTCGAAGCACTGGAAAGCCGCGCTCCTGCCCTGGTCCTGATCCATGACGCCGCCCGGCCATTCATCGAGTCCGGCATTATCGACCGCGTTCTGGCGGCCCTTGACAAGGCCGATGGCGCGATTCCGGCGCTCCGGGTGGCGGACACGATCAAGCGGGAGACGGCGGCTGGAAACATTGA
>JBKDZY010000539.1:0-8035 GCA_047971765.1 Hyphomicrobiaceae bacterium
AAGGATGCCAAGACGGCAGCCGCCTCCGCCCTGACCCAGAGCAAGAGCAAAGAGGTGACGAGCAAGAAGGCCGCCAGCGCGGCTGCGCGCACCTTGAAGGACCCGAAGGCCAGCAAGGAGGCCAAGTCCGCGGCCGCCTCGGCCCTCACCCAGAGCCCGAACAAGGCAGCCAAGCCGGCCGCCAGGAAAGCCGCCAAGGCCGCTCCGAAGAAGAAGTGAACGGACGGCCCGGCCGGTGCAGTGGCCGCCGGCACTACCGGTTCCGAAAGAGCAGGCAGGATGCCTCCGCCTGCTCTTTTTCTGTTCCAAGGGCGCGCCAGGGCAGCCGGAACGCCCCAATCGGCAGTTGATCCCTTGCCCCGTGGCTTCACACGGGCCAGGATGGCGCCAACCGATAACAGGATTGACCGACAACAGGATGGAAAGACAAACCCATGCGCCTGCGTGATGCTGCCCGCGTCATTCGCTCCAAGAACGCCGGACCGACCCAGGTCACCATTGATCTGATGTTCGACGACAAGGCGCTTTATGAGCGCGCCCTGAATGCCCCGTCGCTGAAGGCTGCCGTCATCGCGCAGCGGTACGGCGTGTCCGAGGCCGAGGTGATCCCCTATCCGGCTGCAACCGCCATCAAGATCGTCCTGCCCCGGCGCACCATCGCCGGGTCTCCCGGTGATACGGATGTCTATGGCGCCCAGCAGCACCGCCCCATGCTCGAGGTGGAGATCTGATCATGACCGAAGCCAAGCCCTACCAGTCGAGCTTTTCCCGCGTCATCGCCAAATGGAAGGCGGAAGGCGGCCCCCTCCGGATCATGTCCGCGTCCGGCCAGCTCGGCTATGGCGTGATCGAAAAGGCCTTCAAGGCGGGTCTCGAGCGCGACCTGCATCTCATCGGCGCCGACATGGGGTCCGTTGATCCGGGGCCCTACTATCTGGGTGCGGGCAAGCTCGCGACCGCACGCCGCTCGACCAAGCGTGACATCCGGATGCTCCTGATGGGCGCCGTGCCGCGCAAGATTCCGTTGATCATCGGGTCGGCCGGAACCGGAGGCGGTGACAGCCACCTCGACCAGACGCTTGAGATCGTCCGTGAAATCGCGCGCGAGGAGGGTTTGAAGTTCCGCCTCGCCACCATCCGCTCGGAGATGCCGCGCGACCTGATCAAGAAGCAGGCCAAGGCCGGCAGGATTGCGGCCATCGGCCCCATGCCGGACCTGACCGACGACGAGGTCGATGCCGCGGCCTGCATCGTGGGCCAGGCTGGCACCGAGGCCTTCATCCGGGCCATTGATCTCGATCCCGACGTGATCATCGCCGGGCGCGCCTGCGACACCGGCATCTACACCTGCCTCCCCGAGAAGCTCGGCTTCCCGACCGGCCCCGCCTTGCAGATGGCGAAGATCATCGAGTGCGCGTCTCTGGCCTGTGAAGGCGGCGGACGCGACTCCATGCTGGGCACGCTCGAGGGTGAGAGCTTCATCCTCGAGAGCATGAACCCGGCGCGCCGGGCCACGCCCATGTCTGTGGCCGCCCACGGTCTCTACGAGCAGGCGGATCCCCTGTCCGTGGCCGAGCCGGAAGGCATCCTCTATCTCCACGACTCAAAATTCGAGGCCGTCGATGACCGCCGTTGCCGCGTTTCGGGCGGACGGTGGGAACCAACCGACAAGTTCTCGGTCAAGATCGAGGGCGCCACGCGGGTCGGTGCCCGTGCCATCATGGTGGCCGGCTCGGCCGATCCGGTGTTCATCGAGAAGGCCGACGAAATCGCCGTCAGCGTCGAGGCCATCATCCGCGAACTCGTGCCGCCAAAGCCCGAGAACCCCTATACGCTCTATTTCCGCTTCTATGGCCTGGGCGTGGTGTCGGGCCAGCCCGTGACCCAGAAGCCGGAAGAGGTGGGCGTCATGGTGGAATGCATCGGCGAGGACGAGGACGAGGCGCGCGCCGTTGCGGCGACCGCCAAGCAGTACCTGCTCCATGCCCCGTTCCCGGGCCGCATCTCGACAGCCGGCAATCTCGGCTTTCCCTTCACGCCACCTGAGTTGACGGCGGGCGATGCCTATCGCTTTTCCGTCTACCACATCATGCAGGTTGACGAGTTGGCGCCGCTGTTTCCGGTCGCTACTGAGGAGATCGGCTAGGGCCTGATCGGCTGAGATGGAAGCAATCCTGCTTCCATCGAAGGCGTGAAACAGTCTCTCAGACAAAGAGTTGGAGCAGGCCACCAGCGTGGATGTGATTCCATTTGAGCCAAACCTGCTCTAGTGTCCCGACCGCGAAGTTCGTCAGTTCAAACTGCACATTCGTACGAACTTCGCGGCCGATGAGGACATGAGCGATATCATTGGGTTCGTGTGGCGTCATGTTCTTGAGTGCGCTTGCAACGTCCGCCGATATGATGGAGCGAACTTCAGACCCGCCACACGAGATCATTTCAGGTTCAGGTGGAAGCGCTCAGGCCGCGACTGCGACCCGGCGCTGAACAGGAACAGCCGCCTGCGCTTCCGGTAGCGTGGTCAGCGCTGACGGGCGAGTTGGCGTTCCAGCAGCTCCAGCCGGTCCTGCCCCCAGAAGAACTCGCCACTTTCGAGATAGTAGGTCGGAGCCCCGAAAACGCCCTTCTCGAGCGCCTCGGACGTGTAGGCGTCGTGCAGGCGATCGAGATCTGCCGCGGGAGGAGCCCCGGCCTGCAGCTTGGCCATGTCGAGACCGGCCCGCGTGCACGCCGCCTTCATTGTTGCCTCTTCCGCCAGGTCTTCTTCCAGTTCCCACACTGCACGACCCAGTTCCGTGGCCAGCGTATGCGCATCGAGCCCGGCGAGCTTGGCGGCAATCACCAGTCGCGTTGCCGCCGTTTCATCAGACGGAAAATATTTCGGTTCGAGATTGATCGGCTTTTCCCGCACCTCCCGCCACCGCTTGAGCTCCTGCATGCGGTACGCCTGGCGCGCCGGCGCCCGCTTGGGCAACGGCAACCCGCCGGTCTGGGAAAACACCACGCCGAACTTGGTGGGCTTGATGTCGATCGTGTAGCCGTACTGGCGGCCGAGTTCCGCCAGGCGCGCGCTGCCGAGATAGGTCCAGGGGGAGTTCAGTGCCATGAAGTAGTCGATTGTTGGCATGATGGGTCCTTCGTGACGGAGGGAGGGAGCAGGCCTGCCCGGGCGTGCCGGGGGCGATGATGATTTGATGTCGATAAGGTGTGCTCGGCTATAAGGCCAGGTTCATGTGATCAAGCGACGGGGCATAACGCTGCAATGTATCAGCTCAGCTACAGGATCGATCCCGAACATTATAAAGCGTATGCCGGCCTGGCCAACGCCAGGATGTTTGGCGGCTGGCCGGCATATCTCCTGGATACGCTGCCCTATTTCCTGATTGGCCTGATACTGGCGTGGGCGCTGGGCTTGACACCGGGGACCTCGGGCCAGGATTTCCTGAAGTGGGTGGTTGTCGGCGAGCTGGTTCTGCTCGTGATTGTCCTCAGGTTGCCGAGATGGCTGTATTTCCGCTTCAACCTGCCGAAGCGCTTCAGGCAAGGCGAGCTCAGACTGACCGCCAACGAAGAGGGCATCGAGACAACAGACCTCTACTCGACCGGAACCTATGCCTGGAACGGCATTGAGGGTGTGTCGGTGGGCAAGGACGTTGTCGTGATCTGGGTCGACAAGGCCGCCGGACTTGTCGTGCCCCTTGCCGCCTTCCAGGATATCAGCCACGCGCAGCAGTTCTGTGCGTTCGTCCAGGAAAAGATCGAGGCCGGCGGAACCGGCACCAGGGCATGAGCGCGCCATGACGCCGGTAGAGGCGGCCGATGATCATGCCGCCCCGGCCGGTGAGCAGGAACCTGCCCCTCCCCTCTAATCCTTGATCACCCGCACGAAGTTGGCGACGCTCGAGAAGTCGAGATCGGCCGCCCCGTCCACCATGTTCATGTAGTGCCTGAGCGTGGCATGCGCCTGCGCGCCCATCGGTGTTGCCACGCCGGCATCCTGGGACGTTGATTGCGAAAGCGCGAGGTCCTTGACCATCAGCTTGGTCATGAAGCCCGGAGCATAATCGCGGTTGGCTGGCGTGGCCGGAACGGGACCCGGCACCGGGCAATAGTTTGTCAGCGCGAAACTGCTGCCGGTCGAGGTGGAGACGACATCGAACAGCGTCTGGTGCGCGATGCCGAGCTTTTCGGCCAGTGCGAAGCCCTCGCACACCCCCAGCATGTTGATGGCCATCATCATGTTGTTGCAGATCTTCACGGCCTGCCCGGCGCCGGCCTCGCCGCAATACACCACCTTCCGGCCCATGCCTTCGAGCACCGGACGCGCCGTCTCGAATGCCTCCTTGCTGCCGCCGCACATGAAGGTGAGCGTGGCCCCCTCCGCGCCCACCGTGCCACCGGAAACCGGCGCGTCCAGAGACTTCATGCCTGCCGCCTTGGCGAGGTCGTGGGCCTGCCGGGCCTGGGCCACGTCGATGGTCGAGGCGTCGATGAAAAGTGTACCGGCCTTGGCAGCCTGCAGGACCCCGGCCCCCTCGTAGACCGCCAGCGTTTCCTTGCCGGTCGGCACCATGGTCACGACAATCTCGACGTCCTTGGCGGCATCCGCTGCACTGGCGACTTTCTTGACGCCCGCCTGCGCCGCCTTGGTCAGATTGTCCTCCATGATGTCGAAGCCAATGACCTCATGGCCCTTCTTGACCAGATTGCCGGCCATGGGCAACCCCATGTTGCCCAGTCCGATGAAGCCGATTTTTGCCATTTGAAACCTCCCAGGGTCTGCTGGTGTGATCGAGGAACGAGCCTGCGGGGCCGGCGGACTGGCCGCTGGCACCGGGAAATCCGTTCGGGTCAGCCGTGACTGTGATTCCGGCTGCCCGCACAAGTCAAGGCGCGGCGCCGGCAGGACAGGCGTGCGGCGCGCGGTTCGCCCCTATGTGCGCCGCGCAACCACCGCGGCCAGGAGCCCATTGATGTTGGGAGCCTGGTCCAGGTCCCAGACGCAGCCGATCACCCGGTCGGCGTCCAGGCCGGTCCCGGCGCCGTGGACCAGCTCTCGCACCTTGGCTTCGATGTCACGGTCGGTGAGCGGCTGCTGCAGGCTCCCGCGTGCGGCAAGAACGGTCGTCTCCAGCTCTCGTCCATCCTTGAGGCGCACCTGCACGCGCGCCGCACCCTGTGGCAGGCTGTCGTCACGCTGCGCGCTCACCTTGCTGCGGAAGGCCGCCGCTTCATCGGACATGGCTTTCGGATCGCTGAATTCGGCGATCCCGGCCCGTCCCCAGAGGAAGGCCGCCGCTGCCGCGTGGTGGGTGGAAACGCGCGTGTCGCGGGCATTGGTCTCGATCCGGTCGGCGCGTTTTTCAAGCAGCGCATCGCCGGTGACGGTGACTCTGTCGATCATGGCGGCCTCGAGCTTGTGTGCTGCCCTGAGCTCCAGGCAGGCGTAGATCACTGCGTGCATGACGATGCCGGCCGGATAGGGATTGTAGGTTTTCTTCTGCTACTCCCAGCGTGAGCCGAGTTCGCCCACGAGTTCGTCCAGCATGGGTTCGTCACCCATGGCGCGGGCCCACCCTTGCGGCCCTTCGATGGCGCGGGCAGCCGCATCATAGCCTTCGGCGGCAAAATAGGCCGCCAGCAGGCCACCCCGGGCGGCATTGCCGACACCGACATTCTTGGCTTCCGTTGGCAGGTTCTCCGCGATGCCCCCGGACTGGCTGGCGGCAATGCCGATGGCGTTCGTCGTTTGCGCCTGTGTCAGCCCCAGCAGATGACTGGCCGCGACGGCAGCACCGAAAACGCCGCACGTCGCCGTGATGTGCCAGCCACGCTGATAGTGGCCGCCCGTCACCATATTGCCCATCCGGCATTCGATCTCCGCGCCGAGCGCGAACGCCGTCAACACTGCCGCGCCCGAGAGGGTCCCGGTCTCGCCGAGCGCGAGACAAACCGGAGCGACCGGCGCCGTCGGATGGATGACGGTGCGCAGATGCGTGTCATCGTAGTCCAGGAGGTTCGAGGCAACCGCGTTGACAAAGGAGGCGGAGAGTGGATCTAGGCGCTCGTGGCGGCCGATCAGGGTTGCCTCGCGATGGCCCCCGGAATGGATCTCGTGCACCCGCACCGCTGTCTCGACCACGGGCGCATAGGCGGCACAGATGGCGCCCCCGATGAAGTTCAGCAGCGATCGCGTGGCTTCGTGGGCCACGTCCGTTGGGAGGTCGCCCGGTTTGATGCCGTGGACGAATGCGGCGACAGTTGCGGCTGCGGGTGCATGATGAGGGGCCACGGTCTTGGTCTCCGTTGATGAAGGGCGCGGTCCGCCGAGGACAGGCGATCCCGTGCCGAGTGGAAGTCGGGGCCCGCCTGAGTGCACGAATGCATGACCGCCTGTTGTTTTCTGCTTCGGGCCGATCGCGGCGGGATGGCGCGCGACGGCCGGTGCAGGCCGTGACCGAGGTCAGCCCAGGCCATACATGGTTTTGCCCGCCACAGGCAGTTCGGCAACCAGGATCGTGCCGGATTGACTCTCCGTCATGTAGAGTTCGCGGCCTTTGAAGGCGATGTTGGTGACGAACGGTGCAACCACGGGATCAATGAAATGCGTCGGCCGCCCCATGCGGTCGAACCGCCACACGCCCATGCCTGCGTGTGCCACCACCAGGCCGCCCTCCTCGTCGAGCGCCAACCCGTCAGGCCCGGAAAGCCCGCCCGACAACTGGATGGCGATGCCCACTTTCGAGACAGTGCCGTCTGGCATGATCGGAAGCCGCCACACCGCGTTGCCGCGCGTCACCGCGACGAACAGCACCTTCTCGTGCAGGTCGAGAACGAGGCCGTTGGGGCTCGGCACGGTATTGACGAGGCAGGAGAGACGCCCATCGGTGCCATGGCGGTAGACCCGCCCGGTCGGATCGTGCAGGCCCGTCTGCCCCTGGTCGGTGAAGTACATGTCGCCGTTCATGGCGAAGTGCAGATCGTTGACACCCTTGAAGCTTTCCGATCGCATCGTCTCGATGACCGGCGTGATTGTTCCGCTCGCCAGGTCGAGCGCCATGATGCCACGCTTGTAGTCGGTGATGAAGGCGCGGCCGTCCTTGTGCAGCTTGAGGCCGTTGGGCCAGCCTGGGTATTCGGCAAGTGTGGTCCATGCGCCCGCCGGTGAAATCCGGAGCACGCGGCCGTGCGGAATATCGGTGACGATCAGGTTTCCGGCCCGGTCGAAGCTCGGGCCTTCGAGGAAGCAATCGACCGGTTGCCCGGCCTTGTTGAAGTCGGCCCATTCGGTCCGCACGTTGCGCCGCAATGCGTCCGGCATGCGCGAGAACACCTGGGCTTTGAGAGTGATGGGCGGTGGGTAGAGGCTCATGGACGCCGATCTGCTTGCTGGGAGGCTTCAGGAAAGTGGATGTTCGAGGGTCTTGCCAGACGGCGGGCAAGTCAAGCATCGCCGCGCGGGCGTCGGCCAAACCGGAAGCGGTCAAAGAGAGACTGCCGATCAGGGAACACCCATACAACTGTCATCCCGGTGCTTGTCACCGGGAGGACTGAGGAAAAAGGACGCCGCGATTTCGATCGCAAACGAACCATGGTGGACATTGCGGATGTCAAACGACCAACCGGCAGATCCGTTGGCGTGGCATCTGTCGTGATCTCATGGCGGTCAGCGAACGTGGCGCTATAGCGTTGCCGATTGAGGCGGAAACACTCAGGCCGCGACTGCGGCCCGGCGCGTGAACGCAAACAGACCATTCCGATCCCGGCTTCGCCGCATTGTTCTACAGCTCCAGCCTGAGCGTGCGCACCAGGCCCCGTTCGCCTGCCGGCGTGAGCTTGATCGCGCGTGTCCCGCTGATCCGCCGGATCCATCCCTGGTCCAGGGACCGTGCCAGCAGGGCTGAACCCAGCCGGCCCGCGATGTGCCAGCGCCGCTCGCTCCAGTCGAGGCAGGGGCGGCAGAGCACCCGCCGTTCCCGTGTCTGCTGCGGGCTTTCCAGGGCCGCCATGTCGATGCCAAGGTCGGTCAGCGCCG
>JBKDZY010000540.1:0-5942 GCA_047971765.1 Hyphomicrobiaceae bacterium
GTTCGACGCGGCCGGGCGGCCGGAACAACGGCATACCAGCCTCGATCACCACGGTGACTGTCCGTTCGTGATGCCCAGCACGGTATTTCTCGTGTCGCTGCCCGAGATCCCGCCGGCCAGCGCCCATCATTTCGTCTGGGACGCCACGAAGTCGCGCTCGTTCGGCGCCAGGCCGGTCAGTCATGCCTGGCGTGCCCGTGCGCCGCCCCGGTGCGCCACGCTTTTCGCCTGATCACTCCAATGACTGCAGTCCGCTGGCGATCGGGTGCCTTTGGCGCCGCGTCCCGGCTGGTGGCCAGCACTCAATTCCTATTCGTTGCCAGGAAGGATAACATTGATGTCTTCTCTTCAAACCCGCATGTCCAGACTTGTGAGCGGCGCAGCGGGCGCCCTTCTCCTGATGGGGGCCGCGCTGCCTTCGGCCATGGCCAAGGATGTCACCGTTGGGTCCTTGAAGATCACCGCGCCCTGGTCTCGCGCAACGCCGGGTGGCGCCAAGGTCGCTGGCGGCTACCTGACCATCAAGAACACGGGCAAGACGCCGGATGTTCTTGTTGGTGGCACCCTCGATGGCGCGGCGCATGTCGAGATCCACGAGATGTCGGTGATCGACAACATCATGAAGATGCGCAAGCTGCCGAAAGGTCTCACGATCAAGCCCGGGCAGACAGTGGTTCTGAAGCCGGGCGGATTCCATGTGATGTTCATGGGGATGAAGCGTCAGCTCAAGAAGGGCGAGCATGTCGATGGGACGCTCATCTTCAAGACGGCAGGCTCGGTGAACGTGTCCTACGAGGTTCGCGCGCTTGGTGCCGGCACGGGAGGGCACGCGAAGGGCATGAAGAAGATGGAGCAGCATCACGGCAAGCATTGAGCCTGCGTGATCCGCAACGGGCTGGCGAGGGCTGCGCGATCCGCATCCACGCCAGCGCGGTGTCACGTGGCGCCCGGTGCGCACTACATGCCGGGGCGGCCGGTCTTCTTCGGCCGTCCGCGGCGTTTGCCCTTCTGCACGGTATCGGGGCCGAGATCGATGGTGCGGGTCGGGCGCATCTCGGGTTTCGCCTGCGGCACGGGTTTGCCCGCGGGCACTTCGGTTCGGCCTACAGTCATTTCGTCCAGTGTCGGCTTGCGGATGCGCGAGGGCTCGGCCGCAGCGGCGTTTTTCCCGGACGGTGAGGGCGATGACGTGCGGGTGGCGGATGTGTCGGTGCGGCCCTTGCCGCCGGTGCGCGGCATGTTCGCGCTGGGCCCGTATTTCCTGGGACCCTCGAAGGCCCCGGCACGATCCTCGATGGCGGATTGGCGCGCGAGAGGATCGTCACTGACCGCAAGTTCGGTTTCGCGCAGACGCTTGATCTCGTCGCGCAGGCGGGCCGCCGTCTCGAACTCGAGATCGGCGGCGGCGTCGCGCATGCGCCGTTCCATGTCCTCGATCACGGCCGCCAGATTATGGCCGACGAGTTTCTCGCCATCGCCGACCAGACCGGTATCGACCGTCACATGGTCCTGCTCGTAGACCGACGAGAGGATGTCGCCGATGGACTTGCGGACACTTTCCGGCGTGATGCCATGTTCGGCGTTGTACGCCAGTTGCTTCTCGCGCCTGCGGCTGGTTTCCGCCAGGGCGCGGTCCATCGAGCCGGTCACGGTGTCGGCATAGAGGATCACCTTCCCATCGACGTTGCGGGCGGCGCGGCCAATGGTCTGGATGAGCGACGTCTCGGAGCGCAGGAAGCCTTCCTTGTCGGCATCGAGAATGGCGACCAGGGCGCACTCGGGAATGTCGAGTCCTTCGCGCAGCAGGTTGATGCCGATCAGAACGTCGAAGGCGCCGAGCCGCAGATCGCGGATGATCTCGATGCGCTCCAGCGTCTCGATATCGGAGTGCATGTAGCGCACGCGAATGCCGTTATCGTGCAGATATTCGGTCAGGTCTTCCGCCATCCGCTTGGTCAGGACGGTGACCAGGGTGCGGTAGCCGGCGGTTGCCACGCGGCGCACCTCGTCGAGCAGATCGTCAACCTGGTCGCGGGCGGAACGGACCTCGACATTGGGATCGACCAGGCCGGTCGGGCGGATCACCTGTTCGACGAAGGTGCCGCCGGTCTGGTCGAGTTCCCAGCCGCCGGGGGTGGCCGATACGTAGACCGAGCCCGGGCGCATGGCGTCCCATTCCTCGAAGCGCAATGGCCGGTTGTCGAGACAGGAAGGCAGGCGGAATCCGAATTCTGCCAGTGTGGCCTTGCGGCGGTAGTCGCCGCGGAACATGCCGCCGATCTGCGGTACGGTGACATGGCTTTCGTCCACGAAGACGAGGGCATTGTCCGGCAGGTACTCGAACAGCGTGGGCGGCGGTTCGCCCGGCTGGCGGCCGGTCAGGTAGCGGGAATAGTTCTCGATGCCCGCGCAGGAACCGGTGGCCTCCATCATCTCCATGTCGAAGACGGTGCGTTGTTCGAGGCGCTGGGCCTCCAGCAGCTTGCCGGAGGCGTGCAGTTCGTCGAGGCGCTCTTTCAGCTCGGTCTTGATCGACTTGATGGCCTGCTGGAGGGTGGGCTTTGGCGTGACGTAGTGCGAGTTGGCGTAGACCTTGACCAGTTTCAACTCGTCCGACTTCTGGCCTGTAAGAGGGTCGAACTCGGTGATGGTCTCGATCTCGTCACCGAAGAACGAGAAGCGCCAGGCGCGATCTTCGAGGTGCGCCGGAAACAGCTCGACGGTATCGCCGCGAACCCGGAAGGTGCCGCGGTGGAAGTTGCCATCGTTGCGGCGGTCGTGGAGGGCGACAAGATCGGCCAGGAGCTGGTCGCGGGACAACTGCTCGCCGACCTGCACCGCGAAGGTCATGGCGGTGTAGGTCTCGACCGAGCCGATGCCGTAGATGCAGGACACGGAGGCGACGATGATGACATCGTCGCGTTCGAGCAGCGCGCGGGTGGCGGCGTGGCGCATCCGGTCGATCTGCTCGTTGATGGAGGCTTCCTTCTCGATATAGGTGTCGGTGCGTGGAACGTAGGCTTCCGGCTGGTAGTAGTCGTAGTACGACACGAAATACTCGACCGCGTTGTCGGGAAAGAAGCTCTTGAACTCGCCGTAGAGCTGGGCCGCCAGGGTCTTGTTGGGCGCCAGGATCAGCGCCGGGCGCTGCGTGTGTGCGATGACCTGGGCCATGGTGAAGGTCTTGCCTGAGCCGGTGACGCCCAGAAGGACCTGGTCGCGTTCGTGCTGGTTGACGCCGGCCACCAGTTCGTCGATGGCCTGGGGCTGGTCGCCGCGTGGCTCGAATTCCGAGGAAATCGCGAAACTGACGCCGCCTTCCGACTTCTCGGGCCGGGGTGGACGGTGCGGGGTGAAGTCGATTCCGGTTCCCGCCACCAGCGGGTGGCTGGCCATCATCGGCTGGCTGGCGATCAGCGCCTTGGCCTGCTCCGAGCGTTCGCCGGGGCGTGCGAGGAGCGCGTTGAGGACCGCCGAGGGCGAGAAGTCACCGGGTTTGGGCTGTACGGTGCGCAGGGCGGGCAATATGCCTTCGCCGCGGACGCCGGTCATGGCCGTGCGGTTGCTGCGGTTGCCGGATTTGGCGGGGGACCGGCCCAAGGCCTCTTCGAGGATTGCCGGTTGTTCGGTGAGGGGGCCTGTGGCGTCGAACGCGGCCTGGGGCGCTTCGCCAAAGCCCGTGGCAGGCGGCCTGGGAGGCTGGGCGGTTGATTTTTTTCGCGTCCGCCCTTTCGCCACGGCAGGCGTGCCTGCTTCGGTCTCGAGCGGAGGGGCTGTCGGCTTGCCGCTCTTGCCGCGGGACGGGCGGGGTTTGGGTATCGATTGTTTCGAGGCTTTGGCCATGGCAGGGACTATGACGATTGCGGGGCTTCGGCTCAAGACGTGGACGTGTGAGTGGTCGGCAGACTGTTGCGCGCCGGTGGCGGTGAACCCGTCCAGCATGTTGATCCGCTCGCCCGGGCATGATTTTCTGTTCGTCTGGAGCCCTGGTCGCAGTAGCGCGCCATCTTAACCAACATGCGCCCTACGTATTTGTAACGTTATAGTAATGTCGGTTCCCTTGCAGGCATGAGCGGGGTCTGCGATATTGCCCCTCAAAGTCTACAGGCGCCGGTGGCGCTCGGCGATGGAGGTTTATCACAAATGGGCAGCTTGAGTATCTGGCATTGGCTGATCTTTCTCGTTGTTGCCCTTCTGTTCTTTGGCGGCAGCGGCAAGATCTCCGGAATCATGGGTGATTTCGCCAAGGGCATCAAGAGCTTCAAGAAGGGTCTCGAAGACGACGCTGATGAAGCGAAAGCCGAAGAGGCCAAGAAGACGGCCGAGCGGCAGAAGGTCATCGAGGCTCAAGGCACGCCTGTGGGGCAGACTTCCACATCGGAGTCGAAGGCAGGCTAAACCTGCCCCAGGACACGGTATGAGAAGCGTCCGAAGCGGGTGACATGGCGTGTCGCCCGCTTTTTCGCCATTTGAAGCCAGTTTGCAGGGCGAAGACACGATAGCCACTGTTGAATGCCGTCGTTGGCGGATTTTTTGCACGAACGGGCGAGACAGGTGAGCTGTTAGCGTCCCGCCAGGGAGACCGAACAAGACAATGTTCGACCTGACTTCTTCGAAACTTCTCATTCTGGCGGTGGTGGCGCTGATCGTCGTCGGTCCGAAGGATCTGCCGGCCCTGCTGCGTACGATCGGCCGCTACGTCGGCATGGTGCGCCGGCAGGCGGAGGAGTTCCGGCGCCAGTTCGATGACGCCATTCGGGAAAGCGAGTTTGCCGACATCAAGAAGGAGCTGCAGCAGTTCGGGGACGACACCAGCGCCACCTTGCACAAGGCGACGGAGTCCATCGAGAACGACATGAAGGACCTCAATCGCGACATCGACGACCGGCTGAAAAGCCAGACAACGACCTCGTCGCATGATGACGCGGCGTCCTCCAGTCACGATGGAGCGGCTGGCGATCCGGGCGCGGCTGCGTCCGAGGCCGTCTCATCGCTGCCGCAGCCCCCTGTGCCGGCCGCGCCGAGGCCGGTCGATGGAGGCATGTCGACTGATCATGCGGCTGCGGACGCCAGCGCCGAACCCGTTCGTGGCGGAGTCTGACCCAGATGCAGGACATCACGTCGACGGGTGGCCCGAACGAGCCGGAAAAGCGCCGGGAGGATGGAAACGAGATTGACGAATCGCGGATGCCGCTGATCGAGCATCTGACCGAACTGCGCCAGCGTCTGATCTATTCGCTGTTCGCGTTCGTGGCGATGTTCATCGTCTGCTTCATCTTCGCGAAGCCGATCTACAACGTTCTGGTGTGGCCGTATGTGCGGGTGGTTGGCGATGAGAAGGCGAAGCTGATCGCGACGCATTTCCTCGAACAGCTCTATACCAATATCAAGCTTGCAATGTTCGGCGCGGCGTTCCTGGCATTTCCGGTCATTGCCAACCAGATCTACAAATTCGTGGCACCGGGCCTCTACAAGAGCGAGCGGCAGGCGTTCGTGCCGTACCTGATTGCCACGCCGGTGCTGTTCTTCTTCGGCACGCTGGTGGTCTACTTCCTTGTGATGCCGATGTTGATCACCTTCTCTCTCGACATCACGCCGCAGGCGGGCGGACATGGCAAGGCGGCCATCGAGCTTCTGCCGAAGGTTTCCGAGTATCTGTCGCTGATCATGACCCTGATTTTCGGCTTCGGGATCTGCTTCCAGCTTCCGGTCGTGCTGACGTTGATGGCACGGGCCGGCATTGTCACCGGAGACTCGCTGCGCAGTTTCCGGCGCTATGCCATCGTCGCCATCACGGGCGCGGCTGCCGTCCTGTCGCCGCCCGATCCCTTCTCGATGATGGCGATGATGGGACCGACCGTCGCGCTCTATGAAGGATCGATCTGGCTGGTGGACAGGATCGCAAAGAACCGCCAGGCCAAAGCCGACGCTGCCGCAGCCTC
>JBKDZY010000541.1:0-1520 GCA_047971765.1 Hyphomicrobiaceae bacterium
GATGATCCGAATCAGTTGCTACGCTACGGCCAGTGGCTCGAGCCCGAAGCTGCCCACGACCTGAAAGCCGGCCTCGACACCCTGTTCGCGGCCGGCCGTCCCTTCAACATGCTGCTGCGGACCATGGCCGGCGGCCATATCGAAGCTGATGGCCGTGTATCCGGCAGCCGCGCCATTCTGCGGATGCGCGACATTGCAGGGTCTCGCCGCGACCTTGCCCGCATCATGGACCAGCACCGCCAACTCGCCCGCGACATTTCCCTGTCGCGGGCACTGTTCAACGCGCTGCCGATGCCGGTCTGGATTCGCGACGGAGAAGGACAACTGAAGTGGGTCAACAAGGCCTATGTGTCGGCCGTCGAGGCTACGGATGAAGCCGAGGTTCGCGAGCGCCAGATCGAACTGGTCGAGACCCGCTCCCGCAAGGCGATGCAGACGGCGCTGACGGAGGGGCGCTTTTTCCGCAAGCGCATGCCGCTCAACATTGCCGGCGAGCGCAAATCCCATGAGATCATCGCTCTGCCACTGGGCGAGGCCCAGGCCGCTGCTGCCCGCGACGTGACCGAGGCCGAGAATGCCCAGGGCGAACTGGACCGCCAGATTGAAGCCTTCGACCGGACGCTCGATCAGGTGGCAACGGCAGTCGCCATTTTCGGCTCAGATGGCAGGTTGACCTTCTCCAACGCAGCCTATCGCGAACTCTGGGGCCTCGATGCCGAATTCCTCGCGCAGAGGCCGAGCGCCGCCAAGATCCTGGACCGTCTGCACGAGGCTGCCCGTCTGCCAGACGTCGTCAGCCATCCGCAATCCGAGAACGACGGCGATGAGACACCACCGCCCGAACCGATCGACTATCGCGCATGGAAGGCCCGCATTCTGGCGGCCGCCCGTAGCGACATGGTCATGGACGAAGGCTGGTACCTGCCCGATGGCCGAACCCTTCATGCGACCATTGAACCACGCCCCGATGGCGGCTTCACGCACCTGTTCCAGGACGTGACCGAACGCATGGGCCTGGAAAGCCGCTACAATGCCTTGATCAATGTCCAGCGCGAAACGCTCGACCACCTCAAGGAGGGCGTCGCCGTGTTCGGCACCGACGGGCGCCTGCGTCTCTTCAATCATGCGTTCGAGCGCATCTGGAAGTTGTCGAACCGCATGTTGAGCGACACGCCCCACATCGAGGACCTGGTGACCCAGTGCCAGCTCCAGCTCGACACCTCCGCCGATTGGCGCGCGATCGCAGACGTGGTGACGCAGATCTCGGATGTCCGTCAGTCAACGGAAGGTCAGATGACGCGGGTCGACCAGAGCGTCGTAGACTATGCCGCCCTCCCCCTGCCGGATGGCGGCACGCTTGTTTCCTTCGCCGACATAACCGTCTCCAAGCGCTACGAAAGAGCCCTCCTTGAACGCAACGAGGCACTGGTCGCCGCAGACCGGCTGAAGAGCCAGTTCATCAGTCACGTCTCGTATGAATTGAGAACCCCGCTGACCAACATCATCGGCTTTGCCGAACT
>JBKDZY010000542.1:0-4518 GCA_047971765.1 Hyphomicrobiaceae bacterium
CTGTCAGCCGCCTGACCGACAAGGTCGTCAAACTGCAGACCGGATATGTCTATCACTACGCATATGCCATGCTCATTGGCCTCGCTGCCATCATCACCTGGTTCATGGTCGGCTTTGGAGGCGTGAAATGAGCATTCTCAGCAGCAACCTGCTTTCGCTCGTCACCTTCCTGCCGGCGCTGTTTGCGCTGGCGATTGCGACGCTCAACAGCGAGTCGAAGGGCAACGCCCGCTGGCTGGCGCTCTGGGGCACACTTCTCACGTTCCTGTTGTCGCTGCTGATTTGGTGGAACTTCGACAAGACGAACCCGGGCTTCCAGTTCGTCGAGGAGTATTCCTGGATCGGGCCGCTCAAGTACAAGATGGGCGTCGATGGCATCTCGATGCTGTTCGTCATCCTCACCACCTTCCTGATGCCGCTGTGCATCCTCGCGAGCTGGGAATCCGTACAGCACCGCGTGAAGGAGTACATGATCGCCTTCCTGCTGCTCGAGACGCTGATGATCGGCGTCTTCTGCGCTCTGGATATCGTCCTCTTCTACCTGTTCTTCGAAGGCGGCCTGATCCCGATGTTCATCATCATTGGCGTGTGGGGCGGCAAGCGACGGGTCTACGCCAGCTTCAAGTTCTTTCTCTACACCCTGCTCGGCTCGGTGCTGATGCTGCTCGCCATGATGGCGATCTACTGGCAGACCGGCACCACCGACATCCCGACGTTGATCGAGAAGTCCAACATCCCCGCTGGGATGCAGTGGTGGCTGTGGATCGCCTTCTTCGCCTCGTTCGCCGTCAAGATGCCGATGTGGCCGGTGCACACTTGGCTGCCGGATGCCCACGTCGAGGCGCCAACGGCAGGCTCGGTCATTCTGGCCGGCATCCTTCTGAAGATGGGCGGCTATGGATTCCTGCGCTTCTCGGTGCCCATGTTCCCCATCGCCTCGGCAGACCTGGCGCCCTTCGTGTTCACGCTGTCGGTCGTGGCCATCGTCTACACGTCCCTCGTCGCCCTCGTGCAGCAGGATATGAAGAAGCTCATCGCCTATTCGTCCGTGGCGCACATGGGCTACGTCACCATGGGCATCTTCACCTTCACGCAGCAGGGTCTGGATGGCGCCATTTTCCAGATGCTGTCGCACGGCCTCGTGTCGTCGGCCCTCTTCCTGTGCGTGGGCGTCGTCTACGACCGCATGCACACCCGCGAGATTGATGCCTACGGCGGCCTGGCCGATCGTATGCCCATCTACGCCACCGTGTTCATGATCTTCACCATGGCCAATGTCGGGTTGCCTGGCACATCCGGCTTCATCGGCGAATTCTTGACCCTTCTGGGCGCCTTCCGCGCCAACACCTGGCTCGCCTTCTTTGCGACGACGGGCATCATCCTGTCGGCCGCCTACGCGCTCTTCCTCTATCGCCGTATCTGCTACGGCATGCTCGAGAAGCCATCCCTCAAGGGTATTCTCGACATGAGCCCGCGTGAGATCGCGGTCATGGCTCCGCTGGTCATCCTCACACTGCTGTTCGGCTTCCATCCTGCCCCGATCCTGGACGTGACACAGGAATCGGTGCGCAAGCTGGTGGCCCAGCATGAACAGGCGATCAAGCCCACGAAGCAGGCGCAGGTGCAACAGCGCACGGCGACCGTAACGGTATCGATCAAGGCACCGGCTCGCTGAGCAGGCGTCCTTGAACCACGACGACAATCGGTGGAGACATGTGCCCGTCACGGGCCTTGTCCCCCGCCCGATGTGAAGAACGAGAGATAAGAGATGGCCGCCTTGCAAGCCTACCTGCCGTTGCTGCCGGAATTCATTCTGGTCGCGGGCGCTCTGGCCCTGATGATCTATGGCGCCTTCAAGCCACACACGCAGGAGTGGGCGGCCCACGTCATGTGGCTTGCGCTCCTGGTCATGCTGGCCTCCGGCGTGGCCCTGGTCGAGCTTGGCCCGGCCACCACTCTTTTCAACGGCGCGTTCATCGACGATGCCTTCGCCCGTTTCCTCAAGATTCTGGTCCTCGTCGGCTCGGCCGCTGCGCTGATCCTGTGCTTCGACGAGATGCGCGACCTGAAATCGCTCCAGTTCGAATTCCCGGTCCTTCTGCTTTTCGCCACCGCCGGCATGTATGTCATGGTCTCGGCGGGAGACCTCATTTCACTCTATCTTGGCCTCGAGTTGCATAGCTTCGCACTCTATGTCGTGGCCGCCATCCGCCGTGACGACACCCGCTCGAGCGAAGCCGGCCTCAAGTATTTCGTCCTCGGCGCACTCTCGTCGGGCATGATGTTGTACGGCGCGTCACTGCTCTACGGCTTTGCCGGAACCACGACCTTCAGCGGCATCGCACAGGCAGCCTCCGCCGCCGGCGCCGGCCACAACTGGCTGCTCGTGATGGGTCTCGTGTTCCTGCTGGTCGGCCTCGCCTTCAAGGTCTCCGCCGTTCCCTTCCACATGTGGTCCCCGGACGTCTACGAGGGCGCTCCGACCCCGGTGACCGTTTTCATGGCCGCAGCCCCCAAGGCTGCCGCGATGGCCCTGATCGTCCGCGTCGTGATGACCGCACTTCCAGGCGTCAAGCCGCAGTGGCAGCAGATCATCATCTTCCTGTCCATCGCCTCCATGCTGATCGGCTCTCTGGGCGCTATCGGGCAGACCAACATCAAGCGGCTGCTGGCATACTCGTCGATTGCCAACATGGGCTACGCACTGGTGCCCTTGGCCGCCGGCGGGACGGAAGGCGTCCAAGGTGTCCTTCTCTACCTCACCATCTATGTCGTGATGACCATCGGCTCATTCGCCTGCGTTCTCGCCATGCGCCGCGATGGCAAGGCGGTCGAGGACATCTCCGAGCTATCCGGCCTCGCCCGGAACAACCTCGGCCTTGCGTTCGTCTTTGCCGTCTTCATGTTCTCGCTGGCAGGCATCCCGCCATTGGCCGGCTTCTTCGCCAAGTTCTACGCCTTCCTGGCAGCCATCAAGGGTGGCTACTACTGGCTGGCCGTCATCGGCGTCGTCACCAGCGTCATCGGCGCCTACTACTACCTGCGGATCGTCAAGATCATCTACTTCGACGAACCCACCAGGCCGTTCTCCGGCGTCCGCGCCAAGGAGGGCATCGTCATGGCCGTTTCCATGCTCCTGATCCTGGGCTTCGTCCTTCCCTTCATCGCAGCGCCTCTCGTGTCGGCCGCGGGCGTCGCCGCCCAGTCCCTGCAGTGAAGCACCGAAGCGGATGGGCGCCCGATTGATACGCGACCGCGCCCCTTCGCCCGGCAGCGCCCGGCCCGCACCATCCCATGCGGCGGCGGACGCACAGCCATGACCGACCTGACTTTTCCAGCCACCTGGAACAACGTCGCACTGGACGTGACGGACTCGACCAATTCCGAGGCCATGCGACGGATCGCGGCCGGCGACACCGGCCCCACCTGGATCACCGCCACCGTGCAGACTGCCGGACGTGGCCGTTCCGGCCGCTCCTGGAGCACCGAGCGCGGCAATCTCGCGGCAAGCCTGCTCTTTGCGCCTGCCACCACGCCCGCTCACCTGCCCGAGTTGGCCCTCGTCGCCGGTCTGGCGGTTCACGGCGCGGCAACATCCCTGATCCCTGAGGCTCCCCCCGGCCATATCACCATCAAGTGGCCCAACGACCTGTTGATCGCCGACGCCAAGGTTTCCGGCATTCTGATCGAGAGCACCAATCAGGGTGGAACCGTTGTCGCCATCATCGGCATAGGCCTCAATCTGGCATCCACCCCGAACATTCCCGGACGCCAGTTGACATCGCTTTCGTGCCAGCCCGATTTCGGTGGGAGTTTCGAACAGGCTTCGACTATACTCGCCGCGCAGTTGGCCCGGTACCTCGGGATCTGGGATCACGGACGCGGCTTTTCCGCAATCCGCACACTCTGGCTCGAACGCTCGGTTCCAATTGGCCGTATTCTTCGCGTCAATTCCGGCAGTGGCCCGGTAGAAGGGCGCTTTGCCGGGCTTGACCTGGATGGCGCCCTGCTCCTCGATTTGCCAGGCGGACACCGGCAGAAATTCACATTCGGCGACGTGACACTCGCCCAGGACCGCGACAAGCGCACAAGCCGCTGAGCCTGAAACGCCAGTCGGCCACCGACCACAGGAAGACGACGAGATGGCCGCAATCACGGATGGGGACAACCCGGCACGAAACCGCAAGGCGTCAGGAGATCTGGTGTTTCTCGCCCTTGGCGGCCTCGGTGAGATCGGCATGAACTGCTATCTCTATGGGCTCGGTCCGGAAAAATCCCGGAGCTGGCTCATGGTGGATCTCGGCATCACCTTCCCGGAAGGCGAGTTCGATCCCGGCGTTGACGTCATCATGCCGGACCTGACCTTCATCGAGCAGCACGCGCGAAATCTCGAAGGCATCGTACTCACCCATGCCCACGAGGATCATCTCGGCGCCGTCATCGAGCTATGGCCGCGCCTCCAGGTTCCCATTTTCGCGACCCCGTTCACTGCCGCCTTCCTGAAGGCCAAGATCGCGG
>JBKDZY010000543.1:0-5360 GCA_047971765.1 Hyphomicrobiaceae bacterium
GGACATGATCACGGCCCGTGCCTGGCGGAAAACCTGGCCCGGGCGGAAAGCGCATTCCGCGAGAAGGGGATGACGCTCACCAGTTTGCGCCGTCGGGTGCTGATGGAGGTTGCCGCCTCGCACAAGGCAATGGGCGCCTACGAGATCCTGGATCGCCTTGCGCAGAAGCATGGGCGCAGGCTGGCCCCCATTTCGGTGTATCGGGCGCTCGATGCGCTGCTTGAAACCGGGCTGGTGCACCGGCTGGAGAGTCGCAACGCCTTTTTTGCCTGCCATGCCGAACATGAGCGTGGGGGGGCTGAGCATCGGGCTGTGCTGTTGTGTGAACGCTGCGGAACTGTGGCTGAAATCGATGGCCGCGACGTGATCCGCAGTGTAGCTGGAGACGCGCGCAAGCTCGGTTTCCGGTCGCGTCTGGCGACCATCGAGATCCTGGGACAGTGCAGACAATGCCAGGACGGCGATGAATGACCACGACAGTGGCCAGCGCACCCGAACCACCGACGAAACCGAGAGGCCAGGATGAGTGAACGCACAGCTCATCGTCATGTCCATTCCCACCACGGCGTTGCCTGCGCGCATGATCATGCGGCAGACAGGCGCGTGGGTCGGGCAGATCGCCAGGTCCCCGGACCGAGGCCGGAGCGCGCGCTGATTTCGGGGGAAGGCCTGTGCCTGACCCATAGGGGACAGCTTACGCTCGATCACATCGACCTGTGTATCTCCACAGGCGAGATCGTTACCCTGATCGGCCCCAACGGGGCGGGCAAGACGTCATTGGTGCGCGTGCTGCTGGGCCTCGAAAAGCCCGACAAGGGCAAGGTCTGGCGCAGGGACAACCTGACCATAGGCTATGTTCCGCAGCGCTTTGATCGCGATGCGGCCTTGCCGATGACCGTGGAGCGTTTCATTCGTCTGGGCCGCAAGGGCAGCGCCACCGAGATGGACAACATACTTGCCGAAGTTGGCGCCGCGGGCATCGCAAACCGGCAGATGACAGCACTGTCGGGCGGCGAGTTGCAGCGCGTGGTGCTGGCGCGGGCACTCATGCGGGCCCCGGATCTGCTGGTGCTCGATGAGCCTGCCAGCGGTGTCGATCATCTGGGCGAGGCGGATCTTTACGGCTTGATCGGCCGCCTTCGGGACCGGCGCAGCCTGGGTGTCCTGCTCATCAGCCACGATCTCCATGTTGTCATGGCGCAAAGCGACCGGGTGCTGTGCATCAACCGTCACATCTGCTGCCACGGCATTCCGGAAACGGTGGCGCAGCATCCCGAATACGTCCGCCTGTTCGGTGACGCGGCAAGGGCGTTCGCCGTCTATCACCATGAGCACGATCATGAGCACGACCTGACCGGCAAGCCGGTCGAAGGTCATCGTCATGACAGTGGCGGGGCAGCCGATGCTTGATCCGTTCCTGGTTCGCGCCCTGCTGGCCGCCGTCGGCATCGGTATTGTCGCCGCTCCGCTCGGCTGCCTGGTCGTGTGGCGCCGCATGAGCTACTTCGGCTCGGCTATCGCCCACGCTGGTCTCCTTGGCGTCACCATGGGGTTCGCGCTCGACATCGACCTGACATTCGGGACCGTGGTGGTGGCCGTCATCATGGGGGCGATGCTGTTCGGCCTCGGCCGCCAGAAACTCGTGCCCGTGGACGCGCTACTCGCAATTCTGTCCCACGGGGCGCTTGCGGCCGGCATTGTCGGAGCGGCCAAGCTCGCCGGCCAGCGTCTCGATCTCATGGGCTACCTGTTCGGCGACATCCTGGCGGTGGGGACGGCAGACCTTTTCTGGATCGCCGGCGGTGGCACGTTCGTGCTCGTGACGTTGGCGGTATGGTGGCGCACGCTGATCGCCATTTCTGTCCACGCGGATCTTGCCGCCGCAGAGGGATATCATGTGGTGAAGGCCGAAGCGGTCCTGGTTCTCCTGCTGGCATTGACCATCGCGATAGCCATGAAGATCGTTGGAATGCTCTTGATCATCGCGTTCCTGGTGATGCCCGCCGCGGCAGCGCGGCCCTTCTCGCGCACGCCCGAGATCATGGTCCTGCTGGCGGCGGTGATCGGGGCCATCGCGAGCGCCACGGGCATCGCCGTCTCGACCTGGGCCGATGTGCCCGCCGGACCCGCAATCGTTCTCGTTCTCTCTTTCGTGAGCCTCAGCGCCATCGTATGGACGGTGGCGCGCGGTGACGCGATATAGCGCAGACGGACCGCCGACATATCGGCATGGCCGGAGAACGGATGGGCGTGAGAGGCGGGACAGGATGATCTGGACATACGTGGCCTTGTTGGCGGGGGTGGTGGCAGCCGCTGTCGGAGGAGAATTGTTCGTCCGTGGCACGGTGGGACTGGCCCGGGCTGCCAGGCTTTCGCCGGGGATCATCGCCGCATCCGTTGCCGCCTTCGCGACATCGAGCCCCGAGTTGACCGTGGCGGTGACGGCGGCTGCGTCGGGCGAACCGGAAATCAGCCTCGGCGATGCGCTGGGCAGCAATGTGTGCCATGGCTGTGTGGTTCTTGGCGCTGCACTGCTGATTGCGCGGTTGTTGGCGCCGCGCGGCAGTGTCCGCCGTGATTTTGCCGGGGATCTCATCGTGCCGTTCGCGCTGGCGGCTCGGATTGCCGATGGCGAACTCTCGCGCATCGACGGACTGCTGCTGTTGGGCTGTTTCGTGGTCTGGCTGGGCGCCGTCCTCATTGAGGTGCGCAATCAGCGAAGTGCCGCTGGCGAGGTGCTGGGCGACGCCAACCCGAAGCGGGCTGCCGTAGAGGGCGGGATCGGGCTGGTCCTCCTGATCGTCGCGGGCAAGCTCATCGTTGTTGGTGCCACCGGCATTGCCAAGGCGTTCGGGCTGTCCGAATTTGTCATCGGTGCGACCGTGGTCGCCATCGGCACGTCGATACCGGAACTGGCAACGGCCTTGATCGCCCGCATCAGGGGACACGACGAGGTCGGGCTCGGCACGATACTGGGCTCGAACATCTACAATGGCTTGTTCATTGTCGGCATTGCCGCTGTCATTTCGCCCATCCATGTGCCCATCGCGTCGGCTGCTCCGGCACTTCTGCTCGGCGTCGCCTCCGTGGCTCTGTGCTTCCCCACGAGAAACGGAAGGATCGACCGTTGGCGGGGCGGCATACTGCTGGCGGTCTATATGGTATATCTGGCCGCTGTATTGCAGACGGCTTGATCGCCTTGTCTCCGTGTCCCGGAGCACCGGGCGGGAAAGGGGAGGGGCCTGGATGGTGCTTGAGCATGACCATTCGCCATCTGCCATCCGTGCGCGGCTGGCAGAGGATCGAAAGCCCAACTACCTTCGCGATTTCGTCTACGGAGCCATTGATGGCGCTGTTACGACGTTTGCCGTTGTCGCTGGCGTCGAGGGCGCAAGCCTCGAGGCAAGGGTGGTCTTGATCCTGGGCCTGGCAAACCTGTTCGCCGATGGCTTGTCCATGGCCGCCAGCAACTATTCCGGCACCAAGACCGAAGTCGATGATGCCCGGCGGCTGGCCGCGGTCGAACGTCGTCACATCCGCCTGGATGCCGAGGGGGAGCGCGAGGAAATCCGCCAGATCCTGAAGCTCAAGGGGATCGAGGGAGCCGCGCTCGAGGCTGTCGTCGACGCGGTCACCGCACGCGAAGATACCTGGGTGCAGATGATGCTGACAGAGGAATACGGCCTGCCGGTGGTCCAGCGCCAGCCGCTCATTTCGGCAGCGGCAACTTTTGGTTCGTTCCTCGTGGCGGGCGCAGTGCCCCTGCTGCCCTTCGTGTTCGGGGTTCCCCAGCCCTTCCATGTCGCGGCAGTGCTGGTCGCCCTGGTGTTCGTGGCCATCGGGTCGATGAAGAGCGTCTGGTCGCTCCAGCGGTGGTGGATTTCGGGTCTCGAAACGTTGGGTATCGGGGCCGCCGCCGCGGCTGTCGCCTACCTCGTCGGCTATCTGCTGAGCGGACTTGCGTGACACCCGAACGGGAGCCGGCATCCCGGCTGTCATCCCACGGAAAAACGGGCAGGCCGCATGGTGCAACCTGCCCGGGCAGCGTTCCATCGGACCGTTGGCTCAGGCCTTGGGCTTCCTGGGAACGTAGGCCTCGACCGGGCCGCCGGCTTCCTTCCAGCCCTTGAAGCCGCCGAGAATGTGGGCCACGGGTTTCAGCCCCATATCCTTCGCCGTCTTGGCCGAGAGCGCCGAGCGCCAGCCGGCCGCACAGAAGAACACGAACTTCTTGTCTTCCGCGAATTGCGCCTTGTGGTAGGGGCTTTCGGGATCGATCCAGAATTCCAGCATCCCCCGCGGGCAATGGAGCGCGCCGGGCACGCGGCCTTCACGCTCGAGTTCCCTCGGATCGCGAAGATCCACGATGATCACGTCGTCATTGCCGACGAGCTTGACCGCATCGGCGGCCTCGATCTCCTCGATCTGGGATTTGGCCTGTTCGAGGAGCTTCTTGTATCCGTTGGTGATCTGCTGTGGCATGGAGGGTCCTTCTCGATGACTGCTTTCAGATGCGTGAACGTCCCATGAAGACATAGACCACTTTTTATTGCTCCGGCAAACCGTCGCGGTCGGGCGATGCCCGTTGCCTGGGCGCCCAACCATCGCCATCTTGCCCCGGCATTCTTTATGCATCCGAATCATGTGGGGCGCCTGCTCGGGGACCAGCGATGAAAAGCATGAGGGCCGTGGCGCTCGGGATCTGCCTCGTGGCTGGCGGTTGCGCGGCCGCTGTTCCCGGCTATACGCCGGAAACAGCAAAATCCCTCAAATACAAGGCGCACGCGCAAACTGGCGGCGGCTTCGATGCCAACGGCAACTATCACATGACGGACCAGGAAAAGGGCCTGAACTGCAAGCAACTCACCGGCTCGATGACCATCAAGATCCTCCAGATGCGCGAGAGCCTGAAACGGGTGCCCCCGTCAGCATTGGCCAGGTTCTCACAGGAGCAGGCCCGCGAGTTCTCAGGCGGAACGAGGTTCGGCAGCGACTTCAACGCGGACCTGCGGCGGGACCACAAGCGCCTTGAGACCTTGAACAGGGCGTTGGCCGCCAAGAAGTGCCCGACGTTCGACATTGCCCACGACCTGAAACCAGGCAACACCGCACGCCCGCACCCGGTCAGGACACGCCGGTAAAAATCAATTTTTACCGCCTGAGTTTATTTTCGATAAATGGTTTTTTCCCGTTTCGGGATTTTGTTTCATTTTGATTTATTTTGACCGGAAATGGGTCAACAGCCGAATTACAAGTTTATGAAATTGTTCAGCTCACCAGTGTCAATCTGTGGAGAAATATTCAGTTCGACCATAGTTGGGTGAGCCATGCATCCGTTCAGAAAGTACGTGCGTGACGTC
>JBKDZY010000544.1:0-18009 GCA_047971765.1 Hyphomicrobiaceae bacterium
CACGGCGGCGCGTTGCCCATTCGAGCAGGACGACCGGTTCCGTTCCGCATGCCTCTTCGACGGCATCCGTGTTCCAGTCGCCAAGCTTGTTTCCCGGGATGTGGAGGCCGGCAGCGATGCCTTCGCCGGCGCAGTACCGTGACAGGCCATCGAGGCTGCCGTCGAAAAACGTCGCGATGCCGCATTCTGATTCTCGCAGCGCCCATTCCAGAAGCGGATCGTGACTGCCAAGGAAGACGTTCGGCCGCGCCGCCGCGCGCCCCGCGGACATGTTTCCCCCCGATGACCGGTTCGAGATCCATGTCTCTATGGCCCTGCGCGGAAACAGCAGTTTTCCCGTCGCGCGCGAGCAGGGCACCTCGCCGGAGGCTGCCAGATCGTAGACCTTGCGCTCCCTTATGCGCAGGAGGGCCGCCAATTCCTTGGTCGTCAGGTAGTCGCTCATTCGGCAAGGCGCTCCATGGGCTATAGATCGTCGCCGGACCGTCGTTGCCGGAACCGGTTCCGCGCGGAATACCGCAATTCTTCCGCATATCATGGCAGACGGGGCACCGCGACACGATTTGCCCGTTCGACGCGGCCAGCCGGCGCCGCCCCACGTGCCAGCTTGCGCGCACGGCCGGTCAGTGCCTCAATCAGGCTCATGACCGGCCAACGCACAGGAGGATGACACCCATGGCACTTTATGAAATGCGGACCTACACGCTCCATGTGGGCAAAATGGGCGACGCCCAGAAGCTCTACAAGGAATTCGGCTATCCGGCGCTGGAGAAAGGCGGCCACCAGAAGCATCTGGTCGGCTACTTCGTCGCCGATACCGGCATGATCAACCAGCTCGTGCACATCTGGAAATTCAAGGACGACGCCGACCGCAGGGCGCACTGGGCGGCCGTTTTCGCCAACGCCGACTTCGTGGAAGGGTTCGCGGCGAAATTCCGGCCGCTGGTGATGTCGCAGGAAGTCAAGCTGCTGACCGAGGCACCGTGGGGCCCACACCCATAAGGCAAATGCCAAAGGCCAAGGGTGCGGCCGTTGCCCGCCCCCTTGGTTCGGCTAGCTTCGCCAAAGGAAGATGACGCCTACGCCAAGCGCAATGAAGGAAAAGCCCACCGCGTGATTCCAGCCGAGCGGTTCTTTCAGCACCAGCCACGAGAAGAGACCGAAGACGACCAGGGTGATCACCTCCTGGATGGTCTTGAGTTCAGCCGCCGAATAGACCGCATGGCCATAACGGTTGGCCGGAACGGCGAGGCAGTACTCGAAAAGCGCAATGCCCCATGACACGACCACCACGACGGCCAGGGAGGCGGACTTGAACCGCAAATGACCATACCAGGCCGCGGTCATGAACATGTTCGATGCGCACAACAGGAGGATTGGCGCAACATAAGGCAGCAAGCGAGCGACCGACATTTGGCTTATCCCTGATGACCGCAGCACCATGACTGCGGCGGCGAGGGTTAGCGAAAAGCGGAGACGGCGTCACTGCGGCGCGCTGGACGCGATACTCGTCTGGCCGAGCGCCACTTGGACCTACTCAGGCTCAACCGGAAACAGTCCGGCCTGCTTGCGCTCACGGACCGCAACGGCCTGAAGGCCTGGTCCTGCGCGGGCGCGGCGCAAACGCCGGGCCGCGGTCGCGACCTGAGCCTTTCCACATGAAGCGGAAACGCTATCGCTGGTTTGCGCTCACGGACCGCAACGGCCTGAACGACCACCGGCTAAAGCCGGTGGCTTCGGGGTACGGCTGGAAACCGGATTGGTCCGCCATCTGGCGGACTGGCACGACGCCAAATCTCCCGTCCATGTCACCCCGGTGCTTGTCACCGGGGCCCATTTCACCGCAATCGCCGCGGCCGCAGGACGATGGGTACCGGCAACAAGTGCCGGTATGACATCTGTGGGATCGGCAGCGCTTTCAATATTCTCGCCACTGCGCCCCTCCATTGTTCCATGCCGTCTGAAGGCGTGGAGTTTACGGATTCCCTATCGAGGTCTCTAAAGCCCTGGTCCTGCGCGGGCGCGGCGCATAATCGCCGGGCCGCGGTCGCGGCCCGGGCGGTTCGATCCAGACCTGTATGGCATGAGGCCTCGTAACGGACGACCACGGCATCGACCAGGGCAACGCCGCTTCCCTTGTCGTTCAACATGACCGGGTTCATGTCGACACTGGCAATGCCGGGGTCCTTCAGCATCACATCCGCGATCTTGACGGCCGCATCGGCGAGTGCATTGACATCCATGGGCGGCTCACCGCGGACACCGGCCAGAACAGGTCCGCAGCGCAGCCCCTTCAGGGCCCTCAGCACATCGTCGGTGGAGAACGGCGGCAGCAGCAGTGCAAGATCCGGCATGGCCTCGACGTATTTTCCGCCTTCGCCCACGACAATCACCGGACCGAAGAACGGATCGCGATGGGCGCCGATGAGCATCTCGCGGCGGCCCTTGACCATGCGTGCCACGATGGCACCGTCGAACTTGGCATTGGCCTTTTCGACCGCCTTCTCCATGTCGCGGAAGGCCTGGCGGATCTGGTCCTCGTCGTCGAGACCCAGCCGCACGAGGCCATACTCGGACTTGTGGGGGAGATCAGCCGAGCAGCCCTTCACGGCGACAGGTCCGCCGAGATTGCGCCACGCCGTTGCCGCCTCCGCAGCGGACTTCGCCAGATGATGAGGCACCACCGGCAGGCCGCCCTTGGCAAGGGTGCCCAGGCTTTCGGCCTCGTTCAGCGTCACCTGCCTGCGCTTGGCGATGCCCGGATCATAGGCGTTCCAGGCGGGACGCGGACGCGCCTTGGCAATATCGACAAGCTCGTGATGGCCCGCCAATTGGGCGAGCCCCTGGATGGCCTCGTATTCGAGCGGGAAGACCGGCACGCCGGCGTTGCGGAAGGTCGAGGGAATATCATCCTGCCAGCCCGCGACGACAACCGGACGCCCGGTATCCCTGCTGAACCCGGCGATGTCCTTGGCGAAGCCTGCCATGTCGTAGCCGGGGCCGGCCACCGGCATATCGACCTTGAACATGTCGGCTGCATCCGACGAGGCAATGACGGGCAGGATTTCGCCAAGCAGGCCGTTGTTGGTCAGAAGGGCCGCGGTCAGGTCGATCGGGTTGGCGGCGCTGGCGAAGCTCGGCAGGATGGCATCGAGCTTCTTGCGCGTGTCGGGAGCGAAGTTGACCACTTCCAGCCCGGCATGGGTGGCATGGTCCGCCGACATGACGCCGGTGGCGCCCGAGCCGGAGATGGTGACGAAGCGGCGGCCTTTCGGCTTCCAGCCCTTCAGATAGACCTCGGCGTTCGAGACCAGCTCGGCGATATTCTCGGCGCGCCAGATGCCAACCCGCTTGAAGGCGGCGTCGACAACGCGGTCCTCGTTGGCAAGCGCCCCGGTGTGGGAGGCGGCGGCCCGCGCGCCGGCATCCGTGCGGCCCGATTTCAGCGCCACGACCATGACGTCGTTCTTGCGGGCGATCTCGGCCAGATCGGCCAGCTTGTCGGCATGGGGCATACCCTCGAGATAGAGGAGCAGCAGCTTCATGTCCGGATCGGCGGCGGTCACGCAGGCCATGTCGAGCACGGAGACGTCGGCATCGTTGCCGGTCGCGATCGAATAGCGGACGCCGAGACCACGCTGGGCCAGCAGACCGATCGGGATGGCGCTCATGGCGCCGGACTGGCTGACCATGGCGATGGGGCCGTCCTTGCACTGGACCGTGGTAAAGAAGGTCGAGAAGCTGGCCACACAGCCGTTGGCGAAATTGGCGAGGCCCTGGGTGTTGGGACCGACCATGCGCATACCGCCGGCCCGGGCCGCCGCAACCATCTCTTGCTGCTTGGCCGCGCCTTCCGGATCACCCGTTTCGCCGAAGCCGGAGGTGATGCAGATCAACGTCTTGACGCCGCGGGCCGCGCAGCCCTTGACGGCCTCGACCGCCTGATCCCCGGCCACAGCGACCAGCGCCAGATCCGGCACATCGGGCAGCGCATCCAGGTCCTTGAACGTCTTGACGCCCTGCACTTCCGGCCGGCCGGGATTGACGGGCCAGATGCCACCCTTGAAACCGTATTTCTTCAGATAGTGCAGCGGCCGGCCGCCGATCTTGTTCGGATCCTGGGAGGCTCCGATGATCGCAACATTCTTTGGTGTGAGGAATGGCTGAAGTGAATCGATGGTCATCTACTGATCCCTGGCTCTGCTGGTCGCGTGGTGCAGCCTGCACATCTTGCAATGATGGCCACGATACTGCCCCGGCACGCGCCCGCGGTCGAGTACCGAACTTTGTCTGACTGAATTTCAGTGCGCAGGCCGGCATGCCATCGCAGGCGGCCGCGGTTGTATTGGCGCGCGGCATGGTCTCCGGCCAGATGGAATCGTCTATGCCGAGCAGGCCTGACGATGCCCTGGCGGCAACCGATCACGGACGGATCCTGTCAAAAACCTGACGGACTGACGCCGAGCCTGGTGACCTTGAGAGGGATCCAGACAAAGCCTTGTACCGTTTCCTTAATCAGCATTCCAAACCATGTGGTGCCCTGGTACGTCCCGTCAGGTAGATGTCAATCCAGGTGCCATCCTCGGATCCGTGGCGAAACCAAGTCCGGTTTAGCTGGAATCGGTCTGGCTTGTTCGCGCACACGCCGGGTCACAGCCACGACCTGGGTGTTTCCACTCGAAGCGGAAACGCCATAGGCGCGGGCGCGACTCCAGAGCACCGATGCAACGGATCATCACTATCGAACCATCTGGCAGGACAGCAAATCGTGACCCTCAGTGCGTTGAAGGACAAGACAGAAGCGCCCGTCCAATCCGCGCCTCCTCTCCGTCCGCCGAGCGATTTCCAGCGCAACAACTTCAACCTTCTGAGGCTGCTGGCCGCGGGACAGGTGCTGCTGTTCCACTCCATGCATATCCTGCACATCAACGCACCGACCTGGCTCGCGCCGCTGAAGGCTTTTCCCGGCGTCCCGATCTTCTTCGTGATCAGCGGTTTCCTGGTCTCGGCGTCCTACGAGCGCAGCTCCAGCCTCTCCTCCTATTTCCGCAACCGCTTCCTACGCATCTATCCAGGACTGTGGGCGGTCGTCATCTTGACCGTGGTGGTGGCATCACTTTTCGGTTTCAGCTTTCTCCATCCCGGCGCCGTGACATGGGAGATCGCCCAGCTCGCGGGCCTGATCTATACGCCGGGATTCTTGCGGTCGTTCGGCTACGGGTCCTACAACGCCAGCCTTTGGACCATCCCGCTCGAACTGCAATTCTATATCGTCCTGCCACTGCTCTACTGGCTGGCTGGGCGCTGGTCCTCGACGACACGCGCGCTGCTTGTCCTGTTCGCGGCCTTCTCTGCGATCGCGTGGTTGACGGCGTGGTTCCTGCCCAACCTGGGACTTCCCGCCGAAACGGGCTTGGAGAAACTCTATCGCTACACGTTCGTGCCGCACGTTTTCCTGTTTCTTGCCGGTGTCCTGCTGCAACGTCTTGGTGCACACGACAGCGGGTTGTTCCGCGGCAAGCTCGTGCACTGGACTGTTGCCTACGTGGTCTTCGATCTGGCGATGCCATCCTCGCCGCACGTCTACGTGCCGACTCTGCTGTTCCTTGGCGGATGGGCGATTTCGTTCGCGTATTCCTGGCCCGGGCTGTCAGACCGCCTGCTCGGCGACATCGACATCTCCTACGGCACCTATATCTATCACGGACTGGTGCTGAACGTGCTGGTTGCGCTCGGCTGGCTTGTGCAGCCGGTGCTCGTGCCAGTCGTGTTCGTGGCCACCGTCGTGTTCGGCTATCTGTCGTGGACGCTCGTCGAGCGGCCCTGCCTGCGCCGCAAGAGCTATACGCTCAGGTCGGTGTAGGCGGGCGTCGCGACCGGCAACATCCATTGCCGCCGGTGCGACACTGCCCGTGCATGCCCGTGCACAGGGCCTCAATCCTTGTAGTCGGGTTCCTTGCGGTCGAGAATCCGCTTGAGAGCCTCGAAATGGCGCACCGCAGGCGGCGGGTCGTAACGGACGCGCTGGGTCTGCTGGTTGGCATCCTGGCCGTTGTCCATGCGGGTCCTGGCGACGACGTCGTCCGGCATCTGCTTGAGGCGCTGGCCGGTCCACATGGCATAGATCTGAACCTGGGCGACGCGCTCGATGTAGTAGAGCCGGTCATAGGCCTCGGCGACGGTCTGGCCGACCGTCGTCACGCCGTGATTGGCCATGAACAGGATCGTCTTGTCACCCAGAATACCGGCGAGGCGATCGCCTTCGGCCGGATCGACGGCGGGGCCAGTATAGTTGTCGTCATAGGCGATCTTGCCCATCAAGATGACTTCCGTCTGGCCGATCTCCTTGATGCGCGGATCCTCGAGGCGGGTCAGTGCGCTGGTATAGGGCATGTGGGTGTGGAACACGGCCGCGCAATGCTGGGGCCTGGCCCGGTGCATGGGCATATGGATGCAATAGGCGGACCGCTCGACGTCACCGGAGCCGCGCTTCACCTCGCCATCGAAGCCCACTTCCATGAACGACGACGCCTGCACCTCGGACCAGTGCATCCCAAAGGGGATCGGGGAGTAGCGGTCGCTGCGGCCGGGACCCAGCAGGGTCAAATGGTTGAATATACCTGCGTGAAAACCGTGCATATAGGCCTACCGATGGGCCGCTGCCAGATCCACGCGAGCCTGCCATTCGACATCCGAACACTCATTTTGACGTATCTGCGCAACTTTCTGCTGCATTGTTTCCTCCATATCGACCGGGCCAGACTGGGGGACGACCTGCGAGCCTGGCGCGTCAAACCCGAGCCTACCGCGACAATTGTACGGACACGAGCCGGAAAACGCCGGTCCCGGAGGGCCCGTAGGCACACTTTGGTTACGGAGCTTTGCTAGTGTGGCGGTTCTGAAGTTCGCTTCATCATATCGGCGCACGTTGAAAGCGAACTTCAGAACCGCCAAGCCAATGATATCTCTAGTGTCCTTATCGACCGCAAAGCTCGCACGAATGGGCTGTCTGGACTGACGAACTTCGCGGTCGGGACACGGACCAACAGCCGGTTTACAGACGGCCAGCATGGCCCGTTGCTGATTCGACAGGGAGACGACTGATCATGACCATTCTGGTAACCGGCGGCGCCGGATACATCGGCAGCCACATGGTTCTGGAGCTGGTTGACGCCGGCGAAGACGTCGTTGTGCTGGACAACATGTCGACCGGCTTCGAATGGGCGGTTGCCAAGCCTGCCGAGCTGGTGGTGGGCGACGTCGGTGACCTGGACCTGGTCAACCGGGTCCTGGCCGAGCGCGAAAACGAGGCGATCATCCATTTCGCCGGCTCGATCATCGTGCCCGAGTCTGTCTCGAACCCGCTGATGTACTACAACAACAACACCGTGAAATCGCGCGGCCTGATCGAGTCTGCGGTCAGCGCAGGCGTCAAGGCCTTCATCTTCTCGTCAACCGCAGCCGTCTACGGCAACCCGGAAGAGAACCCGGTGACTGAAACAGCAGTTCTCAATCCGATGTCGCCCTATGGCTGGTCGAAGCTGATGACCGAGATCATGCTGCGGGATACGGCAGCAGCCCATGATTTCCGTTACGTGGCGCTGCGCTATTTCAATGTGGCAGGCGCCGATCCGAAAGGGCGCTCGGGCCAATCGACCCCGAAAGCCACCCACCTGATCAAGGTCGCGTGCGAAACGGCACTCGGCAAGCGCGGACACATGGAGGTGTTCGGCACCGACTATCCGACCCGCGACGGCACCTGCATCCGGGACTTCATTCACGTCAAGGACCTGGCCCGCGCCCATGTCGCCGCGCTCACGCACCTGAGAAACGGCGGCGAGGCGCAGGTCTTCAACTGCGGCTACTCGAAGGGCTATTCGGTGCTCGAGGTGATCGACGCGGTGAAGCGGGTCGCGAAGACGGACCTGGACGTGCGCCTGTCGCCGCGCCGGGCAGGCGACCCGGCGGCCATCGTTGCCGCGTCAGCGAAAATCCGCGAGCAGCTCGGCTGGGTGCCGCAGCACGACGACCTCGACACCATCGTCGCCCAGGCGCTGGCGTGGGAAGCCGAACTTGCGCGGCGCATGAACAACAGGTGAGGCACGCGCCGCGTCAGTCCAAGCTCAAATCACACGCTTGGACTTCAGTGCGGCGGTGTCGCTTTCGCTGTAGCCAAGTGCGTTCAGCACCTCGGTGGTGTGCTCACCGAGATCCGGTGTCGCGCCCAATTCGTCGGGCTGTGGATAGCGGCTCATGTTGATCGGCTGGCCGACGATGCGCATCTGGCCGAGCTTCTTGTGGCGCACCTTGCGGGCGATCCCCAAGTGCTTGACCTGCGGCTCCTCGAACGTCTGCTGGATATTGTTGATGGGACCGCATGGGACGCCCGCCTTGTTCAGTGCGGCAATCCAATGGGCCGAGGTGTTGGTCCTGGTGCGCCCGGCCAGCAAGGCGTTGAGGGCCTCACGATTCTTCGAGCGGGCCGAACCCGTCCTGTAGTCGGCGTGCGAAATGAGTTCTGGCACACCCAGCGCATTGCAGCAGCGCTCATAGAGATTGTCTCCGGACGCGGCAATGTTGATGTGGCCATCCGAGGTCGGGAAGACGCCGGTCGGGATGCTGGTCGGGTGGTCATTGCCTGCCTGCGGGGGGACCTCTCCGGCAACCAGCCAGCGCGCGGCCTGGAAATCCAGCATGAAGATCATCGCCTCGATCAACGAGGTGTGCACCCATTGGCCCTTGCCCGTGCGCTCACGATCGTAGAGCGCCAGCATCATGGCCTGGGCCAGCAGCAGGCCGGACGTCAGATCGGCGATGGGGATGCCGACGCGAACCGGTCCCTGGCCGGGCAGGCCGGTGATCGACATCAGGCCGCCCATGCCCTGGGCGATCTGATCCACACCGGGGCGGGTGGCATCGGGGCCTGACTGGCCGAAGCCCGAAATCGAGCCATAGATGATGCGCGGGTTGACCTTGATGCAGTTGTCGTAGTCGACCTTGAGGCGCGTCTTGACGTCGGAGCGCATGTTCTCGACAACGATATCGGCATCCTTGACGAGCTTCATGAAGAGGGCGTGCCCTTCCGGGCTCTTCAGGTTGATGGTCATGGAGCGCTTGTTGCGGTGCAGGTTCTGGAAATCGAAGCCGTGGCGCTTGCCACCCATCGCATCGACATCGCTGTCGGCGGGCGGTTCGATCTTGATGACCTGGGCGCCCCAATCGGCCAACTGGCGCACGGCTGTGGGACCTGCACGGTGTGCTGTCAGATCCAGGACCTTGATGTGGGACAGCGGGAGACTAGTCATGGCACCATTCCTTTGCGCATCGGGGCATCCGGACAGATGATTGGCGGGAAGGCCGCCATCCGGCTACGATGGCGAACCTAGTGTCCCGACCGCGAAGTTCGTCAGTCCAAACAGCACATTCGTACGAACTTTGCGGTCGATAAGGACACTAGAGATATGATTGGTTTAGTGTGGCGTTATGTTCTGAAGTTCGCTTTCAACGTGTGCCGATATGATGGCGCGAACTTCAGAACCGCCACACTAGGCTGTCTTCTGCTGTTCAATCAAGACGAGGCGATGCAGCGCCCGTCATTGCGGCCCGGATGGCAAGGCCTTGACTGTGTGCCCACCCGTCGCCCACACAACCAACCTAGATTTCCCAGATGATGGAGTGTTGCATCATGGACCAGGACAACCTGCCCTATCGCCCCTGCGTCGGCGTGATGGTTCTGAACCGCAACGGACAAGTCTGGATCGGACGCCGGGCGGACAAGCCAAACAAGGAGATGGCCGGCGGCTGGTGGCAGATGCCGCAAGGCGGGATCGACGAAGGCGAGGAACCGCGCGACGCCGCCCTGCGCGAACTCTACGAGGAGACCGGCATTCGATCCGCAACGATCGTGGCCGAAAGCCGCCATTGGCACGCCTACGACCTGCCCGCGCATCTGGTCGGCAGGATCTGGGGAGGGCGCTACCGCGGGCAAACGCAACGCTGGTTCGCGGTGATGTTCACAGGCGACGATGCCGAGATCAACCTGGCGCCGGACGGACACGATGCCGAGTTCGATCAATGGCGGTGGGCGCCGGTCAGTGACCTGCTGGACCTGATCGTGCCGTTCAAGCGGGACGTCTATTTCTGTGTGATCGAGGAGTTCCGCCAACTGGCGGCCTCGGGCGACTGACGGTGTGGAGCGCGGGACTCGCACCCGATACGACGCTTAATGAATAATTTACTATTTTGAGTTTATCCTGAAACGCACAACGCTTCGCTCTACGCTCTAGCGAGCCACGAAGGCGTTGGCTGTTCTGTATTTTCCTTCCGCTGCCCGCATAACCGGCGTCTCTCCCACTCAAGCCAGTCCATCTGTTCTGCGTTCGTTGCCTATATCGGTTGCGGCTGGAGGGACATTGCGTCCTCATCTCGCATCAGCATTCGCAGATGTCCCCCGAGTTACCAACTGTGCTTGATGCATGTCACCAATAAACAACTTTACATTGGTTGCTACCGCATGAGATTAACTTCTGATTGAGTCACCCATCTTACCAGAGGTCACTTTCGGACTCTCGATCTACATTCGGTTTGACCACCATCGTAAGGATAATTGCGCTTCCAGGCGGTGTTTTCGATGAGCGTTCCGCCAGGATCCGCGAGCCAAGTGGACCCGATGCCAAACGTTCTTGCCATTCTGACGACCGTGGCATCACTTGCTGGTGCCCTGTTCTATGTCAGCTACCTGCCGCACGAGCAGCTCGCCATTCTTGACCAGGCCGGGCCCTCTGCCTTGATCTACGTCGCGCTTGGATCGGCGGCCAGCCTGCTGATCGGCGCGTTGCGTCTCAAATCGCTGTTTTCGGCGGTCGGGCACCGGGTGAGCTACGGGAGTTGCGTCCGCGTCATTCTCCTTAGCCAGGTTGCGGCGACCTTCCTGCTTCAGCTTGTCGGCCAGCTCAGCGTCCGTGGGGCCATGTTGACGCGCCTGGGCGTACCGGTATCGACAACGGCAACCATCACGCTGGTCGAACGCGCAACCGCACTGGCCACGCTGTGCATGGCGGCGCTGATCGCCAGTTGGGGCCTGTTCGCGGGGGGACCGAGCTGGGCCTCCACGCAGGCGGGCAGCCTGCTGCTGGACCGGATGATCGGCCTTGGCATCGTGACAGCCGTTGTCACCGCCGTTTTCTACAAGCAGATCGGTTCAGCCCGGCAGCTCAGGGAAACGCTGACCATCGGGACCACACTGCTGACGAAGTCGCTGCTGTTCACGGTGCTGGCGCAGGCCAGCACGCTGCTCGGATTCGTGGCTGCCTTCCACGCCATGATCCCCGATCTCGACCTGTTTCCGCTGACGTGCGCCTCTGTCCTGATCATGCTGGCGGCGGCATTGCCGATCAGCTTCGGCGGGTGGGGGGTGCGAGAGCTGAGCGCCATTGCGGCACTCGGTCTGCTCGGCGTTTCGGCCAATGTGGCGCTGTGGACCTCGATCACGGTTGGCGTTGTGGCGCTGGTGACGACGCTCGTCATGATCGGGCTGATGGCCCTTTTCGGTCTTGGCACGCGGCCCCTCGCCAGCGTAGCGACTGCGCCAACCCCGTCACAGGAGAGCGCCAGTGCGCAACTGGTCTCGACCGGACTCATCGGCTGGCTGCTGCCGATACTGGCGGCACTGCTTGTCGCATTCCAGATCCGCGTGCCGATGACCAATGGCGAAGCCACCGTCAATCTCGCCGATCCGGTAGCCATCATTGCCGGCACCATCCTGCTCGCGCTCGTGGTCAGCAAGCAGGTTCGCCTCAAGCCAACGCCGCTGGTGCTCGCGCTCGTTGCCGCCGGCTTCGCGATTGCGGCCGGCTACCTGCACGGCTACCTGTCCTTCGGCTCCAATGACTGGGCGCGTGTCAAAGCCACCGGATACCCGATCCTGATCGCCTACGGCGTCGTCGGTTTCCTGTGCGTCCATTCAGGCGGCACGCGGGCGCGCGATGCGGCCCTGGCCGTGATGGCAATATCGTTCGTGGTCGTTTCCGGGCTGGCGTTCATGCACCAGTCGTTGGCAATCCTGCACCTGACCGGCGGACGCCTGGGACGTGCGGAAGGCTACGTGAACGACGCCAATGCCTTCGCCTTCCAGGCTGTCATCGGACTAGCTGCTGTCCTGGCCGTTGCGAAACGACCCAACCACATTTCAATTGGTGTCGGGCTTTGCTGCCTCGGTGTCTGGACGTCTTCCTCCAAATCCGGCTTGATCGCGCTGGCGCTCGCGCTGCTGGTCGCCTGGGTGATGAAACCGGAGCAGCGGCGCCCGATCGCCACCGGTATCGGCCTCTCTGCGGCGTGCATCCTGATGCTGACGATCATGGCCATGGCGGTTCCCGGTTCATCGGCAGGCCAGGTCTACAAGTTCACAGAATCACGCGCCTACTCCAACAGCGAGCGCCTGAAGACCTACATCATCGCGTTGGAGATGCTCCGCGAGGCACCACTGTTCGGAAAGGGCCTCGGGGCATTTGTCGAAGATGTCAGGCGGAGCGACGGAAGCCTTCTCGTCATCCATTCGTCCTACCTGTGGGCGCTCGCGGAGTTCGGACTAGCCGGCGCCATGCTGCTTGCCTCGCCCCTGCTGGTGATTGTCTGGCGCCTGAAGGCGCGCATAAGGAACCTGGAGCCCTATGATTTCCTGGCACTACAGATCTGCCTTGCCTGGTCCATCATGAGCGTGTTCCAGGACATGGCCTACCAGCGGATCGCGTGGCTGGCCCTGGGGTTTGCCCTGGCCCAGGCCCTGTTGCGGACCGCAGAGGCGCGGTCGACTGTCTCGATCCTGGTCCCAGGGCGCGGAGATGGCCTGCCTGGCGAGCCCGAAAAAATTCCTCGCAGGAAAGCGGCGTGAGGCGACCCTACCCCAGCCGCCAGACCGCCGTTCGCTTGATTTCCGCGTCTTCCAGCTCACGCGTGACAGGCACGCCGTATTCCGCTACCTGGTGAAAACGGTCGCGCGGGAAATAGCTGCGTTGGGGGTCCCCGACGAGAACGGCTGCTCCGCCATCGGCAGCCTTGCCGATGTAGGCCATCACGCGGTCTGCCAGCTCGCGCTCGTAGAAGACATCGCCGACCAGAATGAGCTCGACGCCCGACTCTGGCGCTCGCTGCAGCAGATCCTCGCCCGTCACCTCGATCGGGGTACCGTTCACCGATGCGTTGAGCTTCGTGGCCTCGATGGCCACCGCATCGACATCGGCGGCCAGCACGGAGCCGGCGCCAGCACGCGCGGCCGCGATGGCGGTCAGGCCAGAGCCGGTTCCGAGGTCGATCACACGCCTGCCACGGGCGCTCGCCGGATTGTCGAGAAGATAGCGAGCCAGCGCCTGGCCACCCGCCCACGCGAACGCCCAATAGGGTGGCGGCACGTTCATCTCGCCCAGTTCCTCCTCGGTCTTGCGCCAGATCGGGAGAGACTCCTCGGCAAGGTGCAGCTTGATCTCCGGCACCAGTGGCGGCACCAGCAGCACCGTGTTCTCCCGAATGAATTTCGGCCAGTTGCGGCCTGCCACACCGATCATGCCATGGCCTCCGGCTTCATGCTTCGGGCGCGTATGCGTGTGGTGGCCTGCAAGCGCCAGACACGCGCGCCGCTCATGCCCACCAGATCGAGCCCGGGTGTCAGTTGCGCCGGCATGGTGGCCAGCAATTGCATCGGCACCGGCGGGCGGCGCACCCCGGGCCTGTCGGCAAACAGCAGTTTCACGCCACGGCGCGCTGCGCCCTCCAGGAACGAGGTGATGCGGACCGCCATTTCTGGCTCATAGAACACCTCCCCCAGCACGATGACATCGCACGCGATGGGCCGCGCCAGCGCATCCTCGGTCTCGACCGCGACGGTGACGCCGTTGAGGGCCGCGTTCAGGCCGGCAGCAACGCCTGCGGTCGGGTCGGTATCATTGGCGGTGACGTGCGCCGCGCCAGCCAGGCGTGCAGCGATTGCGGTGATCGCGGAGCCTGCGCCGATGTCAAGCACACGGGTGCCGGCCACCTCTTCGGGATGATCGAGAAGCCAGCGGGCGATGGCCTGGCCACCGGGCCATGCGAAGGCCCAGAACGGACGATCCAGGCCCACGTCTTCCGCGGCCTGGAAGATCTCGAATGGCTGGGCGGCCAGATGCAAGCGGACCTCGGGCACCAGTTGTGTGCCCGCGACCACTGTCTGCGACCTGACAAACTCGGCAATGCGCCGGTTCATGGGTGCTACCGCGTGATGCCAGCGAAATCGAGCTGCCCCATGCGGCAGACCTCTTCCCATTCGTCGTGCGTGACAGGCTGGACCGAGAGGCGCATCGACGTGACGAGGCTCATTGCCGCCAGTTTCTCGTTGGCCTTCACGTCGGCCAGGGTTACCGGCCGCGGCATGGCCACGACGGCGCGCACATCGACACATTCCCACGTGCCCGTGGTGTCCTTCGGGTCGGGATGAGCCAGTGCGCACACCTCGCAGATGCCGACGACCTCCTTGCCCTCATTGGAATGGTAGAAAAAACCGAGATCGCCGATCTTCATGGCCCGCATGTTGTTGCGGGCAAGATAGTTGCGGACACCGTCCCAGGGCTCGCCCTTCTTGCCGCGCTGGACCAGATGATCCCACGAGAAAACGTCGGGCTCTGATTTGAACAGCCAATATCCGGTGGAAACGATGGGTGCCGGCTTGGCGGCGGCCTGACCGCCTTTCGACGACTTCGCCGCAGCGGACGGCGCGGCCTTGGCGGAGGTGGCCTTTGCTGGCTTTCTCGCCGCGGTGGGCTTCACTGCTGGCTTCTTTTTTCCGGGTGTGTCGGCCATCACCATCCTGCGCTTTCGATATTGGCGTCGCCACCAAGGTAGACGCTCGGTTCCGTGAAACAAGAGGCGAGGGACATTTCCTACGCCGGCGGTTTCCAGCCATAGATCCAGTCATACCCGGCCATGACACGTTTCGGCGGCAACACGCCCATGGCCGTATTGCGGGCCACGGCTGCCAGGCCGGACATATGGAAGATGTGGCCGTTGCGGCAGGCGGCATCAACGACGCGCGTGGTGCGCTGTCGGCGGCGGGCATCATAGCGCACAAGGGCATCCGGGGCATCTTCAGCAAGGCCACCGTGTGCGAGTTCCGATGCGAGGACGGCTGCATCCTCCAGTGCCAGGGTCGCGCCCTGCGCCATGAACGGCAGTGTGGGATGGGCCGCATCGCCCAGAATGGCAACGCGTCCGCCGCAGAAACACCGGTAGGGGCCTGCCTCATAGAGCGACCATTGCCGCCACTCGCGGCCCCTGCCCAGAGCGCGGGCGAGAAGGGGGGCGGTGGCGGCCAAGACAGTTTCGATCTCGCGAGCTTCGACGGGACGCGACCAGCCATGGATGGGCGTGCGCTCGGTCCGCACGACAACAACGGCCAGCTCGCGCCCTCCGCGCACGGGATAGTGCACGAAATGACAGCCCGCCGCGAGCCAGACACCGGTGGCGTTGCCGGCGATGACCGGGACGCCTGTGGCATCGCAGACCTTCTCGACGGCCTCGATGGGGATGACGGTACGAGCGGCAGTGCGGCCGGAATAGCGTGGCGGTCCGCCCACCTGGAGCTGATCGCGAAGTTTCGAGAACACGCCGTCTGCGGCAACGAGCAGGGGCCCTTCCGCTGTCGCGCCCGTATCAGTCTCGATCTCGACAGATCCTGGTTGCTGCCGGGCCTGCTCTACATTGGCGGAAAAGGTGACGCGGACCAGAGGCTCTCCCTCTATGCCGGCCACGAGCGCGCGCTGGAGATCGCGGCGGTGGGCCACCCAGTAGGGCGCGCCATGTCGCCCGGCAATCCAGGACCCAAGCGGCATGTTCTGCAGCACGCGGCCATTGCGGGCGTCACGCACGCGAATTTCGTCCGGCACGCCGACGTCGGGCTCGAGATTGTCGGCGACCCCCAGCCAGCGCAAGACCGAGACGCCGTTGGGAGAGATCTGGATTCCGGCGCCGGCTTCCGAGAATGCTGCGCGGCGCTCAAAAATGTGGCTGGCAATTCCATGACGGGCCAGGGCGAGCGCCGTAGCCAATCCGCCGATACCTCCACCCGCGATCAGAACCGCATTCCGACCGCCCTCGGCATCCTGAACAGGATCTGTGCGGGGCACCTTCATTGCCGGCCCTGCATGCCGCCCGTCAATCAGTGGGCCTCCGCCTCGCCATAGACGGAGACAACACACTCCTTGGGTTCGGTTTCCGTCGCGGACAGAGATGCATCATGCACGTACAGGGTCGAGCAATACGGGCACAGGATCTGATCCTCCCCGCCCATGTCGAGATAGACATGTGGATGATCGAACGGTGGCCGGGCACCCATGCAATTGAATTCCCGCACACCGACCTTGATCTGTTCAACGCCCTGGTCGTTGGCGAGGTAGGGGACCGTGCTCTGGGCCATGATCTCTTCTCCGGTCTTCAGATGGCTGCGGTGCACAATAGCGGCGGTGCGGCACGATTGACAGTGACCAATTGCCCTCATATGCCCCGCAGTGTTGCCTCGCCACACATTAACTGGCGAGTTGTGGGCCGGCACGCAAGACGAAAAGGATGACGGCAGATGCAGCACTTCAAACATGATGACGTGGCAATCGCCTACCTCGACGAGGGTGCGGGCCAGCCCGTGTTGCTGCTGCATGGCTTTGCCTCCAACTCCAATGTCAACTGGGTCGATACCGGATGGGTGCGCCACCTGACCCGCGCGGGCTACCGGGTCATTTCCATGGACCACCGGGGCCATGGCCGCTCGGACAAGCCCCACGATCCGGCCCTCTATGGCGCCCCGATCATGGCCGAGGATGCGCGGGCGCTGCTGGATCACCTGGGCATCGAGCAGGCCTGCGTCATGGGCTACTCGATGGGCGCGCGCATCACCGCATTCCTGGCCCTTGCCCATCCTTCGCGGGTGCGGGCGGCGATTTTCGCCGGCCTGGGCGGCAACATGGTGCGGCCGATGGCCGGCACAGGACCGATCGCGGCGGCGCTGGAAGCCCCAAGCATCGACGATGTGAAAAACCAGACGGCCCGGACTTTCCGGGCGTTTGCCGAGCAGACGCACGGCGATCTCAAGGCGCTGGCCGCCTGCATCCGGTCGGCGCGCGATCCCATCACCAGGGAAGACGTGGCGAAAATCGCGTGTCCGGTGCTGGTTGCTGTCGGGAGCGATGATGTCATCGGCGGACCTGCCGCCGCGCTGGCAGACCTCATTCCTGGCGCCCAGGCCTTCGTCATCGAAGACCGCGACCACATGAAAGCGGTGGGTGACCGCAGCTACAAGGACGCTGTCACAACGTTCCTCGGCGCGCTTTCCTGATTTCGTTCACGGGCCGCTGCCGATTTGGAGTCCCCGGTTGAGGGATCCGTAAAGCCCACGCCTTCAGGCGGCATGGGACTGGAGGGGCGTCGCGGGGAGGGCATTGAAAGCACTGCCGATCCCATAAGTGTCCTACCGGCACGTGTTGCCGGTCCCCATCGTCCCGCGGGTGCAGCATGTGCTGCCTGAGCCGCCGTCGCGGCCTGCGCGTTTCCACCTGAAGCGGAAATGCTCCAACGGTGCACGACAATAAACCGCCCGTTAACTCGACCAGCGGTAGCCTGCATCAGGCGCCGCGTAGTCTGTTCGCGTGTCCTTGGCGTGTCCATTCGATCGCTTCCCGCTGTGGGGGCGATGCCGCGCTTATTGCAAGGACGCTCCATTGCTCCCTCCGCGTGACACATCCTGGCGCATCATCATCATGGCTGCGGCATTCGCTGCAGGTCTGTGCGCCTGTGCGGATGGCGTGCTGGCCCAGTCTGCCGACAGCACCAACACGCCGTCACTCTGGGGCACGTCCGTGCTTGCGGTTCCCGAACCCGGTATTGCTCCCAACGCCGAAACCGAGAACACGCAGCCAGCCAGGCCTTCAAAGCGCGAGGAAGAGACGGAGACCGAGGCCGAGCCTGACCCATGGGCGCCGACGAAGGCCA
>JBKDZY010000545.1:0-4579 GCA_047971765.1 Hyphomicrobiaceae bacterium
TGGCGATGTGAAGAACATGGCGCGGTTGAGTGCTGCGGGAACCGAGCCGGATCCGGTGACGCGGATGGAAACGCAACGCCAATCCCATCGCCTGAGCTCGCTGCGCCTCTACCAGATGGGAAAACCGACGATCGCGTCGCTGCCGGGCGCGGCGGCCGGTGCGGGTTTCTCGATCGCGCTCGCCTGCGACATGCGGATTGCCGCCGACACCGCGGTCATGACCTCCGCCTTCGCCAAGGTCGGTCTTTCCGGCGACTACGGTGGCACCTATCTGCTGACCCAGATCGTCGGAACGGCCAAGGCCCGCGAGCTTTACCTGCTGGCCGACAAGATCGACATGAAGGAGGCCTATCGCCTCGGTCTCGTCAACTGGGTGGTGCCGGCGGCCGAGCTGGAAGCCAAGACCATGGAACTTGCCAAGCGGTTGGCCAACGGGCCACGCATCGCGCATCGTCTCATCAAGGACAATCTCAACCGGGCGCTGAACGCGACATTCGCAGAATGCCTCGACATGGAAAGCGCCAACCTCGCCGAAACGCGCCGCACCGAGGACCACAAGGAAGCTGCCGCCGCCTTCTCGGAAAAGCGGGCACCGAAGTTCAAAGGGCGCTGAACTTGGAAAGGCGGGGACGGGAAACACTTCTATCATGCTAGCGGGCCGGTCACGCGCTCTGCAGTGGGGGTCGTTGCTCGTCCTTTCCGCTGCCCTGGTGGCTGCAGCAGATCATTTCCATTTGCCGGCACCACTGCTGCTGGGGCCTATGGCGGCGGCCATCATGGTAGCCTGCGCCGACAGCAACGTCCGCATGTCGCCCCTGCCGTTCGTGCTGGCACAGGGTGTGATCGGATGCCTTGTCGGCAATGGCATTCCGCTGACCATCATGGGCGAGGTGGCCCGGGACTGGCCGCTGTTCCTGCTTGGCGTCGTGACCGTGATCATCGCCGCCAGCTCGATCGGCTACGCTCTCACGCGCATGAACTTCCTGCCTGGCACGACGGCGGTCTGGGGGACGTCGCCGGGGGCCTCCACGGCCATGATCCTGATGTCGGAATCCTACGGGGCCGATGTCCGGCTGGTGGCCGTGATGCAGTATCTGCGTGTGGCTGCCGTGATCGGCGTCGCGGCTGTCGTCTCGACGCTCTGGGTGCCTACCGGCGCCTCCCACGCCCACGCCTCCATCTTCGCGAAGGACTGGTTTCCGGCGATGTCGCCCGTGGCCCTCGTTGCCACGCCGGTGCTGGCGTTCGGTGGCGCGCTGGCCGCGTATCGCCTGAAAATCCCGGCAGGACCGATGCTGCTCCCCATGGTCCTGGCGATGCTGCTGCACGAGACCGGCCTCATCACCCTCGTGCTGCCGCCCTGGCTGCTGGCGACGGCCTATCTCCTGGTCGGGTGGAGCATCGGATTGCGGTTCACGCGGCCGATCCTGGCCCATGCCCTGCGCCAGATGCCGCGCATCCTGGCTGCCGTGGCGGCGCTGATCGGCATCTGCGGGCTGCTGGCTGCCGTGCTGGTGTGGGGAGCGGGAATCGACCCGCTGACGGCCTATCTGGCAACCAGTCCTGGTGGCGCGGATTCGATCGCCATCATCGCAGCGTCGGCACCCGTCAACCTGAGTTTCGTGCTGGCCATGCAGACCTCGCGGCTGGCGGTGGTGCTGGTGGTGAGCCCGATCCTGTCGCGCTACGTCGCCGAGTGGACACAGCGAAACCCCAAGCAGAAGGCCTGAATTTGAAGCGACCGGGCCAGGAACTGCCTGTTGCGCCACTGCCGTTCCCTTCGCATACTCGGCCCCCACGTTCCCACTGGGTTTCGACTGCTGGAGGCACCATTGGACAAGCTGCATTGGAAATCGGCCACTGAAATCGCCAGGCTCATCCGTGAGAAAAAGATCTCCGCCGAAGCGGTTCTCTAGCACTTCCTGGCGCGCGTCGACAAGTTCAACCCCAACCTCAACGCCATCATCTGGGAGGATCGCGAGAGGGCACGGGGGCGGGCCAAGGCGGCCGATGCCGCACTGGCCAAGGGGGACGTGTGGGGGCCGCTGCACGGCGTGCCCATGACCATCAAGGAAAGCTACAACGTCACCGGCTCGCCAACGACCTGGGGCGATCCGTCCATCAAGGACAACGTGACGGAAACGAGTGCGCTTTCCGTCGAGCGGCTGGAGAAAGCCGGCGTCAACATGTTCGGCAAGACCAATGTGCCGTTGATGCTGGCGGACTGGCAGAGCTTCAACGCCATCTACGGCACGGCGCGCAATCCGTGGAACCCGGATTTGACACCCGGCGGCTCTTCGGGCGGATCGGCGGCGGCGCTTGCCTCCGGCATGACCGGCATCGAAGCAGGCAGCGACATCGGCTCGTCCATCCGCAATCCCGCGCACTACTGTGGTGTGTTCGGGCTCAAGCCGACGTGGGGCATCATCTCGCCCAAGGGACATGCGCTGCCGGGCTCCGTCAGCTATGGCGACATCTCGGCGGTGGGCCCGTTGACGCGCGGTGCGGAAGACCTTGACATCGCGCTCGATGCGATGGCGGGCCCGGACGACCTCGACGGCGTTGCCTGGAAACTCGACCTGCCCACATGCAGCGCCAATTCACTCAAGGACATGCGGGTTGCGGTGAAGTTGCGCGACCAAAATTGCGATGTCGACAGCGCCTACGTCGATCGCCTGCAGGCGCTGGTGGACGAACTGGCGCGACGCGGCGCAAAGGTCGAGGAGGTTGAGCCCGATCTCGATACCTCGCGGCTGCACGAGGTCTATGTCACGCTGCTCAGGGCTGCGACCTCGGGCCGAACGCCCAAGGAAGAAATCGAGCGCTGGCAGGCGGCCTCTGCACGCATCGGAGCAGGCAAGGAGCCCTATCTCGAACAGATGATCCGCGGCTCGACGCTGGCGCACCGCGACTGGCTTGCCCTCAACAACGAGCGGCACAAGCTGCGGCGGCAGTTCAATGCCTTCTTCGACAACTGGGACATCCTGCTGTGTCCGGCGGCGGCCTCGGCCGCGTGGCCCCATGACCAGAAGGGCGAGCGCTGGGAGCGCAAGATTACCGTCAACAACACCCGGGTGCCGACGACCGACCAGCTTTTCTGGGCGGGCTACTCGGGCGTCGTCTACCTGCCTTCGACAGTTGGACCGGCGGGTCTCACCGTCGATGGCCTTCCCGTCGGGTACCAGGCGATTGCCGCCAATGGCCGGGACAAGACGGCGACACGCTTCTCGGTGCTGGTCGAACGCGAGATCGGCGGCTTCGTGCCACCACCTGGGTACGAGTGAGGGTGGCACGCGCCGAGGGCACGAGCGCACTGTGGCGAAGTTTTTTCCAGCAGCACCGCATGTGCCATTCGCCGCCCACCGCAGCAGCGCGCAAGGATCTACCTTGATCGCTGGACCGTTCGGAGCAAGCCGAGAAATGGGTCCCGGGCACAGGGCCCGGGATGACGCAGGGGGGGCCGTTCCGCTCAGGGGCGAGTGTTGCGGGTGAGGTCGGCGGTGTCGTCCCACATGAGGAAATCCGGGCCGAGGCTGCGGATGTTGGGGGCGCCCATGTTGCCCATGACGAGATCGACCTCGTTCTTGAGGATGCCCAGCGCATGGGATGCCATGGCCTCGCCACCGACGGCAACGCCATAGAGCGTCATGCGGCCAACGAAGCAATACTTGGCGCCGAGGCACATGGCGGTGATGACATCCGAGCCGCGGCGAATACCAGAGTCCAGCATCAACGTCATCTTGTCGCCGACGGCATCGCGAATGGCGGGCAGCACTTCCACCGGTGAGGGCGAACGGTCGAGCTGGCGGCCACCGTGGTTCGAGATCATCAGGCCGTCGATGCCGATCTTGTGGGCGCGCTCGGCATCGGCGGGGTGCATGACGCCCTTGATCACCATGTTGCCGGGCCACAGCTCACGGAACTTCTCGATGTCTGACCAATCCATGGGCGGCGCGGTCTGCGTGGCCTGGAACTCGGCCACCTTCTCCGGGTCCTTCTCGTTTCCGGGGCCGGCATACTTGGCCCAGTTCGACAGCATGGGAGTGCCGCCACCGTTGCGATAATAGTTGATGATCCAGCCGGGGTGGGTGGCTGCCTCCGCCATGATGTGCAGCGGCATGCGCAGGGGACGCGACATGCCATTGCGCTTGTTGCGCTCGCGGTTGGAATGGACCGGCACGTCGCAGGTCACGACCAGGGTCGAGAGGCCAGCGTCCTTCGCCCGCTTGATCATGTCGTAGGAGATGCTCTTGTCCTTGGCCGTATAGAGCTGGTACCAGCCGTGATCCGGCGCCACCTTGGCCAGATCCTCGATCAATGCCGTCGAGGCGCCGGACATGATGAACGGGACATTGGCCTTGCGGGCCGCCGCCGCCAGCATGAGATCCGCGCCGGGGCGGAACAAGGCCGCTCCGCCCGTCGGGGCGATGCCGACCGGCTGGGAATAGGTGCGTCCGAACAGCTCCGTTGTCTGCTCGCGCTGGGACACATCCACCATGTAGCGCGGCACGATGCGGTGGCGCTCGAAACCCCACACATTGCGTTCGAGCCGGACCTCGTCATCGAGGCCACCTTCGAT